>CAZSQL010000012.1:0-25324 GCA_964609035.1 uncultured Candidatus Peribacteria bacterium | reverse complement strand
GCGCGAATTTTTACCAATCCTTTGGTTGGCGAATTCGCGCCTGCAATAGGAGGGAAATTTTTTAAATTCCTCTAGCTCCGCGATACAGCTCCCTTTTCCCAGTCCCGCAGTCCTGCGGGACTGGATTTCCTTCGGTCTCAAAGGTAGACAGAAGACAATACCTCTTTTTTCAATCCCTACCCCCCTTATTAAGGTGGGCAAAAAAAGTGTTCTAAAATTTGCATTTTAAAAAAAATATCTTATAATATATTGTATATTAATTTTAAATTATTTTACAAAACAAAAAATGGTGGATCAAAACAATATTGGTACACAAGACAATCAGCAAGTAGTTATGGGATGAAATCCTTTTGATTTGGTTGATAATAAAAATGTACAAGCAGAACAAAATGTGCCAAATATTCAACAAGAAAATTTAGTACAAAATCAAGAGGTTGTACAAACTGTTCAACAAACTGTCCCTGTTCAGCAAAATGTGTCAGTTCAAAATAATACTATACCAGTTCAAAATAATGTTGTACCACAACAAAATGTTCAAGCCCCACAAAATGGTACAGTTGAGCAAACTCCAGTGGTTGAAGAAAAATGACCTGGTGATTTTATGAAGTGATTGATCAAATTTATTGCTAAAGTATCTGGTCAGCCAGATCCAGAGACTGGGAAAGCAGAAGTTGTACCACAAAACACAAATATTCCACAAAATAATCCAAATTGAGTTGTTCCACAAGTTCAAAAATCTGGGAATGCTTTTGATGCTATTATGGGTGGAGTTACAGGATTTTTGGATAAAGTAGAAAAAAAAGTAGAAAAGGTTTCTGGAATAGATATTGATTCTTTGGGTAATATGCCAAAAAAAGAACAAGTTGTCCAGCAGCCTATACCACAAGTTCAATCGCAAGAGGTTTCTGTACAACAAGCTCAATCACCACAAATTCCTGTGCAGCAAGTTGCGCAAGAAATCCCTCAAGTAATTGTTGAAGAGCCAAAAGTGGAAGATATTGCTGTTCAGGCTCCAGTACAAAATCAAGTAGTGCAAAATAATATTTCTCCTCAAGCTGGAAATGCTGTGGTTGTAGAAGAAAAAAAGGAAGAGGATTTTCAAAATACTCAAATGTCTTAGAATAAAAAAAATAATATATTAAAATCAGCCAATCCATATTGGTTGATTTTTTTAATTATAAATTTTGTGAGATCGGTGATTATTTTATTATTCAATTTTATTGTATTTTCTACTTGATTGTAGCGGGGAAAAAAAGTAGGCAAAAATTTGACAAAAAGACTTTTTTTGGTTATAATTGAAGTGTTTTATAAATAATTGATAAAAAATGAATGATATTCTATGATATCAGGAAGTAGAAAATGAGTTGGTTGATCAAAACAATCAGGAAAAGCAAGAGATTATTGATGCAATCAATAATTCTTTGTTTCAAGAAGAAGAAAATTTTTTGGCTCAACATGCTCTTGAAAATCTTTCAAAAGAAAATTTATCAAAATTTATTTCCAATGAGTGTTTCCCTGCTTGACAGGCTAAAACTTATGGCGAAATTAAAAATTTGCCGTATATAAATTTTTCTTTGAGAGCAGCATTACAGCATATTGGTAAATCAGATACAAACAAATACAATGAAATTTGAGAAATTGATGCAAATGGGAAAACAATAGATGAATATCTTAAAGAAAAATGATGAATTACAAATGACTATGATCAGTGATTAGTCAAATTTTTACAAAATATTGTATGAGCATATCCAGATGGTCTAGCTGGGCCACAGACAATACGAATGTTGTTGGATAATCTAGGATATGACTGAGTTTATTCCTCTGCAGAAAGTGTGAATTCTCTGTATGCAGGTAATGAAAACTTTAAGATAAACAAAATAAAGCAGATTGAAGTATGAGATACTACTTACAATTACAATGAATCTCGTATAGAAATAACAGAAAATGAAAGTTGACAAACTATAATAAAAATTAAATGACAAAAAAGTTTGTGAGAGGTTTTGAATATAGAAGATGGTCAGATAAAATCACCTTCTTGATTTAAAATAGACAATGGCTGGATAATTAGTGATATTGATAATTCTAGGGATACTATACAATGACACAAGCCATCAGAGACTAGTACAGAAAAGTTTGATGAAGCTTATTCTGAGTGATTATTGGATATTTTAAATAGTAATAAGCAAGATGTAGTAGATATTGTCCAAAGCATGGATACAAAATATTTTGAAAAATTATTGGATCCTGTGTATGTAAGTATGATACAAAATTTAAAGCCAGAAAATGTTTTTGTGAAATTAGAATGAGATCAATTGAGAATTTCGTTGGGGTTTAAAAATAGTGTTTTAAATCTTTATCCTTTTACCTTTAAAATTTCAGCCGCATCTATCTTGAATTCTGAACAAAATTATAGCAAAAATAAATTAGCAAAACAGTTGGATGACTATGTTATATGAGAATATGTAAAAAAACAGTATGAAAATATCCCTAAACAAACAAAAAGTAAAATGTATGCCATAGAGTCTTCTTCAAATGCAAAGATTAACACCTTTTTGGTATGAAATGATTTTAACAATTTAAATATTTTAAATCTTGCTTATATAAAAGATGGTTTTGTGATGTTTAATATGCCTAAAACAAGTAATGGAAAGCCTATCAAAGATTTAGATAAGTTGAAGTGAATAAAGTTGGATGCCAAGCAAATAGTAAAATGAAATGATGTAGATATGAGTAAACTAAAAAATTTATTGGATATGGAATTGTCTGAAATTATATGAGTCGATATAAATAAATTAAGTAGTATAAAAGAAAGAGACTTAAGTGATTGATTGACAGTTGTTTACAAGGATACGTATTTTGGATTTAAAGATGATGTTACAAAAAATGAATTTTTGCGTGTTACAGCAAACAGTGATGATTTTAAAATTAAAAATAATGTATTATATGATCCTCCATCTAGTAGTGCATCAAAAGATCAACTTTGGTATAAAATAGAAGATGGTAAAATATATAAATTTGGTAAGTGACATAATTGGGAAACAGCTTGGGTGTTTGATAAAAATATTAATAACTATAGAAGGGATAGTCAAAGAGATAAACATTGGTCTAGTGATGAGTGGTTTACATAAAAGGATTGTTTTATAAATAAAAAAAATAAAAAAATGGAAGTAAATAAAGAACAAAAATTTGATAGTATATTGGATAATGAAAAATTGATAGATAAAATACAATCATTGAGACAAAAAATAATTGATGATAGAAAAGATGCTGTTACAAAACCCGATAAACTTGAATTAAATGAGCATCAATTACAAATAATGTCTGATAAAATAAAAAATGGTAAAAAAAATTTAAACATGATTGAATTTAATAAGTTTTTTGTTGATAAAAATTTTAAACAATGAAGATTGGGTAATTGCTATTTTGTTGCCACATTGAGATCTTTGATGGAAAATGGTAGTTATAGTAAATTAATAATGAACTCTGTTAAAACTATTAAAAGTGATTGAAATATAAATCGTTTTATTGTAAAAATGCCTTTGTGAGAACCAAATGGAGAAGAAATACTTGTTGAATCAGATGATATAAATCAAAAACAATATATAATAAAAAATTGAAAGAAAATTGAAAAAAGTTGAATTTCTGATTGACCATTGTGAGTTAAGGTTTTGGAAGCTGCTTACAATGAATATGTTTTATGAAAAGATAATTGAAACTTATCTAGTATGGAATGATGACTTTGATCTTTAGCAATATTAAATTTATTGTGAAGAGAAAACGTAAAAATGTTTAATTATAAAATACCAAAATATAATAAAACAGTATATAATAATCAGAATACTTCAAAAGCAGCTTTTCGTGTAAATAAGCCAAATTTTGAAAACATAGAATTAAATGAAGTAAAAAATTTTCTTTTATCATTTACTCCTAATGCAAAAATTGTTACTTTAAATAGTCGTGTTGGATCAACTGATACAAAAACATACGATGTTTGATGAAAAGACTTTTATTATAAGCATGCTTATTCTTTGTTATGAGTAAAAAAGAATGGTAACAATATTCAGAGTATAGATGTTGTGAACCCTCATGATACTTCAAAAACTATGTCTTTATCATATGATGAATTTTTGTCTGCTTTTTCTGCAATATCGGGAGGTATATTAACAAAGAGCTTTATGGATAATAAAACAAATTCAGGTACTGTCACTGTTTTTGATACTAAACCTAGGAGATAATAATATAAAATTTATTTTTAATTTTGTTGGTAATACAACTGTGATATTTTTTGATTTATTAAAAATATGTAACTTTATAAAAAGTTTTGAAATTGTAGAAAAAACAAAAAGAAAGTGTTAAGAAATTTGTCTATTTGCGACTTCGAGAATTTTGGTTAGTTTTTTGTCTCCCTTTGTGAAGGGAGATGCCGAAGGCAGAGGGATTTAAAATTGAAATATAAGAAAATAAAAATACTATATATATCATTTTTAGCTATATACAATATATATGATCTTATACTATAATTCTAAAAACAAAGATTATGCTAGAACAAATAGGAATCAATATATTATGACTGAAGCTGAATGAAAAATGCGAAACCGGGCTTTGAAAAAAGATAAAACATAATATAGATTTTTAAGGCAGAAATCTATATGAAATTATATTTTGGATTTCTACTGTCATAAACTAAAATTATGAATAGAAATAGATGATAATAGACATGATTGGAAGTGAGAATATGATGAAGAAAGAACAAAATATTTCAATAGCGTGGGAATAGAAATTATTAGATATACTAACAATAATATTCATTATAATTTAGATGCAGTAATAATGGATTTAGAAAGTAGAATAAGAGAAAGATTGATTGATTTATAATTAGAATAAAGATTTAAAAATTCTTCAGTCTGGCGATTGCCTAAATACTTCCTCCTTAAATCCTCCACCACTTCGTGGTACCCCTCCTTTACAAAGGAGGACAGAAGGAGGATATTTTTTTTTCGAAGTTGGAAATAGAGTCTCTAAAATTTAACAGATAATGATTGTAAAATGAGAAACATTTTGCATTTTATTATGGGTCAAACAATTTTGACACTGAATTCTTTAAAATCACAAAAAGATTTTCATTGAATAAGGAGTAAAATTTTAAATCCCCCCATCCCCCCTTGCTAAGGGGGTAAAAATAGGTTTACAAAATTTGATAAAAATAAATTTTTATTTATAATTAAAGTGTTTAAATTTACCTACATTAAAGAAATGAACAAAAAAGAATATGTAATTAAAGTACTTGAACTCATGAAAGATGTGATGCCATTAGCTGATGGACTGATATACTTGATCAATCAATATGGTGTAAGTGAAAGTCTTTTGAATACATTGATAAAATCTTTTGAAGAAAGTTTGAAAGACATTAAAGATGATGAACTAAAATTAAAAATAGAGAAATCTAAAAATTTTTTGGAAGAACTGAAAGCACAAGAATTTGATGAGCACTCAAAAGATGAAGAAAATTTGAAGCATTTGGATGAAATGCTAGAAAATATTTAATTTTACTTTTTTAAAACATTTTTCTTATGTCTTGACCAGAGATGCAAAATCAATTTGATGTGATTGATCAAATAGCTCAACAACAACAAGCTGAGTTAGCTCAGAGATTTAATAATTTAAATGATCAGATAAAAAACAAGCCAGAAGATTTAAATAAAATATCTAAAGAATCTTTAGAAGCTGTAGAAAAATATATATCTTTGGACAAAGCATGCGCATTTGATATGTATATAAATATATTAGAATCGTTAAAAAATACTGATAAATTGTGAAACAGAGATGAAAAATCATTAAATAATATTAAATCTTTGATTGAGTGAAAATATAACAACATAAAAAATGATATATGAGAATATCAATTGAATAATGATGTGTTTAATGAGAAGTTTGATTTTAATAAACTAACAGAAATATGATCTAAATTCCAAAAATGAACAACTTCAGATTGGTTTAGGAATATTCCAAAAGATTATGATGGTACAAACCAAGCAATAAATAAAATGTGTGAATGAAAATTATATACTCCAAAACAACTTGTAAAATGATTGTATGATAAAAATGAAGCTAGAAGAAATAAAATATCTACAATTGTTTCAGAAATGTATATTTCTAAATTAGATTGAATTAATTCAAATGAGTCTTTTGATGCGTGATCTGATAATGCAAAGATTATTGTAAGAGAAATAAAGTCTAAATGATGAGAGTTGGCAAATGATTATTGGGAGTATGGTGATTTTATTAATAAAAATACATTTATAAAACAAGAAATTGAGGAACAAAACACTAATACTGTCACAGTTGATTCAAGCACTTGAACTATGGTTGTTAGTGGCTCTACTGATAAAAAAGTAGAAACTACTCCAGTTGATTTAAGTTGATTTGATCAAGATGCTGTAGTGTCTAAAATAAACGAGTATACTTCTTGGTATAATATTGAGCACAATAAAGGATATCTAAGTAACGCGATAAATAAAATCTCAAATAAAATAAATGAAAATCCAGAAAATCCAGAATTAGTTAAGTTGGTAGATTTACTGAAAAAATGAAATATAAGAGGTTTTCAGCAAGAAATATGACTCCAACAATGAAATGGAGCATTGCAGGCTGATGGGAAGCTGGGGCCAAACACTTTGAAAAAACTAGACGAGTATTTGAATAAAATTAAAAATGAAAATAAGATTGCGGCTTCTGGAAGTAGTGAAATACCTACAAATAATACACTTCAGGACACAAATCAATCAAATAGCGAAAGAAGTATAATTACTCCAGAAAAAAACCTTAAATATAGTAAAGATTTTATTTGAAAAAATATAGACAATAACATAAGAAGTGCCTATGTAGAACTTTTTGAGGTTAGCAACTATACCAATGTTTCAACCTTTTTTAAAAAAGATTTGAACTCTATTACTAATGATGATATAAGAAATATGCAAGAAAATCTCATAACTGGAATACAATTTGATTATAAGTGAATCAAAATGGTGTTTCGTAATTCGGATGTTGATTGAAATTTTTGACCAAAAACATTAGCTGCATTAAATGCTTTAGTTAAGTTTTATGCTAATAAAAGATTTACAAATATGGAAAAATCAATAAATGACACAAAACTTAATTGAACATCTTTGAATCGAACATTTATTGATTATATACAAAAAGAAAAAAAGACACCAATTACTTTAATTGATTCAAAAATTGTTAGAAAAAATTGACAACAACATTACTCGATTTTTGATCAAAATTCTTGAATTTGGAAATGAGTTTCTGTTATGGATGATAAGTATGAATCAATACTTAATTTTGAGAAAAACTTGATAGTTAATCAAATTCCCAAAAATTCAGAAAAAGATCATTTTGTTTTGCAACAGAATATGACTCATCCTGCATCTACCACATATGTATCAGTGCCTAATGTTCCTCACACAAATTCTATAAATATTGGCAACCGTTGAACTGATCAGTGGAATTCTGTTGTATGACCTGCTAAATAAAAAGAATTGTTGCAAATTGTTTATTTTTTTTAGAAACAGACCCCGGGGTCTGTTTTTATTTGCATTTTTGGAAAAAATCACTATATTTTAAGTACACTTTAAAAAATATAACATTTATTTAAATTAAACTTTAAAAAATGCTGCAAAATATTATTGATAATGATATAGCTATTGTTGAATCTTTTAAAAACAATAAGTATATCCATAGGCAAGTTTTTGAAGATTTTGAGACAGTACAAAACAAACTTTTGGGTATTTTCTGACTTAGGTGAACAGGTAAAACCTTTTTTTTGCTTCACAAAAGAAAAAACACAAAAAATAGCATATATATATCATGTGACAATACATTTTGGATTACAAATAGTCTTTTTGAAAATATAAAAGAACTGTACAAGTCATACGGATATACAAGCTTTTTTCTGGATGAAATACAGGAAATACCAAATCGGGATCAGGAATTAAAAAATATATATGATTTTTTGGAAGTGAAAGTTATTTTCTCTGGAAGTAATATGATAGATATCACTAGATGATGATATGATCTTTCTAGGAGGATTATTGTCCGCAATATGCCACTGTTTTCTTTTGGTGAATATATCAAAATTATAAACAAGAATAATGTCAAACAATATACATTGGAACAAATTATCAACAATCATCAAGACATTGCCAAGGAAAACATGATACGATTTACCAAAACTTTGTTTGAAAATTATCTCACATACTGACAATTTGGATATATATATGAATCGTGAACAAATCCAAAAGAATTTCAAGAAAAACTACAAAATAGTATAAAAAAATCTGTATTTCAAGATCTATCAAAATTTGTAGATATATCTAGTAACAATCTAAATAAAGTTCGAGAATTGATCTTTTTTGTTGCACAAGCAGGTACTTCTGATATATCTATACACTGATTATCCAAAAAAATATCCACTTCTTCACCTACTACAGATATTTATATGGGATTTCTTAGCAAAGTATGAATTGTAAATATTATAAATTTTTATTGAAATATTACTGATTCTATAAGAAAAAATAAAAAATATTTACTTCATTCTACAAATATTATCAAATTATTTTCTGACAATATTGGTTGTATTAGAGAATCATTTTTTGTTTCTTGTCTAATAAAGGTTTTGCAACAAAATACAAATATCAAAGACAAAATACATTATCAATCCCAAACTGACTTTGTTCTAGAAATTGATGATAAAAAATATTTCTTTGAAATCTGAGGTAAATCCAAAAAGAAATCAGATTCCAATACATTTATCATAAAAGATGATATTTTGATCTGACAATGAAACATTATTCCTATTTGGTTATTTTGATTATTATAAACAGACCCCGGAGTCTGTTTTTATTATTTGCATTTTGAGAAAAAATCGTTATATTTCTTATAGTATTGTTTATTTGTTACTTTGAGAAATGAATTTACGTGAATTGGAAAAGATATGACAAAAGCAAGGATGTTTTTCTTTGCAGCAATTACGTATTTACGAATCAGGTTTTTTGCGTTCAAATTTGGTCAATTGGATGAAAAAATGATACATAAAGCGTATTAGCAAGTGATGGTATACTCTCTCTTCTTTGCAGATTGATGAAAGAATGTTATTTTTTTGTAGCAATAAAATATATTCACCTAGTTACGTTAGTATGGAATCAGCTTTGAGATATTATGATTTGATACCAGAATGAGTTTTTATGACTACTGCTTGTAGTACAAAGAAAACTCAAAAATTATCCTGAGATATTTGAGATTTTTATTATTACAACATCAAGCCGTCTCTTTTTTGGTGATATGAACATATAAAAAACAATAATTGATTTGATTTTTTTATCGCTAGTGTAGAAAAAACTATTTGTGATTTTTTTTACTTAAAAAAGCATTTGGACAAAGAGGATATAGCAGAATTGAGGATAGATAGATATCGTCTTTGGGAACTAACGAATCAAGAAAATTTGAGAAAATGTGCCCAATTGTTTAAAAACAAAAGAATTGTTGGACTGGTTGAAGATTTTATTTCTTATAATAAATAAAAAATATGATTAACTTGAATAATATCATACAACAATACCCACCAAAATTACATAATTTTCCAAAAGCTATTTTGAGAGAATATTTGCAATACAAGATATTGGCTAGTATTTTTTCTAGTCCACTTTCTGAAAAATTGTGTTTTATATGATGAACTGCACTTAGAATCTGATATGATTCTCAAAGATTTTCTGAAGATATTGATTTTGACAATCGATGATTGACAGTAGAAGAATTTGAGAGATTAACCAAAGTGGTAGAGCAAGAATTGTTGTTGGAATGATATGAGGTAGAAATAAAGCATGTTTACAAGTGAGCTTTTCATTGTAGTATCAAAATACCAAAATTATTGTTTGACAATAATTTAGCGAGTATGGTTACAGAAAAATTGGTTATAAAAATAGATACTACGCCACAATGATACAATTATTCTCATGATACTTTTATATTACAAAAATTTGGCATAGTGTCTCCATATAAGATAGTACCAAAAGATATACTTTTGAGTATGAAGTTTAGTGCTTTTTTTTCTAGAGTAAAATGAAGAGATCTTTTTGATATTGTTTATCTTTTGTGAATGTGAGTAAAACCAAATTGGTGATTTTGTAAGCATTCTTTTGGTGTGGATAATTGAAAATCATTAAAGATAGCTATTGAGAAAAGAATATCAGAATTAGATCTAATCTCTCTCCAAAAGGATGTACAGCCATTTTTGTTTGATAGCAATGATAAGTCTGTAGCACTTTTTGACAAAATAATTGAACAAACTGATTTTGAATAACAGACCCCGGGGTCTGTTTTTATTTTTTGATCTTGCTTTTTTGCGATAAAAGTGTATGTTATTGCTTATGTTTTTATATATTTTTTTTAAATTTTTTTAATTGAAGATGAAACGAAAATTAAATGAAAAGAGAACTATCTTTGCTGCATTGGTAGTGATTGGGTTATTCTTTATATTTTTTGTGGGTAGAGCTTTTCATCCAGAAACTGGAAAAAGAAATTTTATCTTGACTACTCAAGGTGTAGAGCATTTTAGAAAATGATTGGATGTAAGTGGAGGTACAAAACTTGTATTCAAAATTTCGTATGATAAATATGAACAGGTATATGAATGATCAGAGCTGTCTGCTGTAAAAAGTATGATAGAAAAGATTATTTTAAAAAATATTGATAATAGAATATCTGCTTTGGGAGTTAGTGATTACAAAGCCTATGTTCAAAATATGGATGGTAATCCTTATATTATAGTAGAAATTGGTTGAGTTGCTGATTTAGATCAAGCCAAAGAAATAATTGGTAAAACTGTTGAATTGGAATTTAGGCTCCCAAAAGAATGAGATCCAAGTAATGTTGAAAAACAACAAAGAAAAGATTTGGCACAAAATCTAAAAAATGATATAGAATTATCTCAATGATTGATTAGTAAGTTTGCTGATTCTAGATGATCACAAAATGTTTTTTATAGTGATTTGACAGGTGTTACTTTGGGTCAATTACCTAAAATTTTCAGAAATAATCCTAAACTTTTGAATCTAGAAAAATGAAAAATATCTGATATTTTGACTGATATGTTTGATGTGGTAGAATATCAAGATCTGAGTGGAAATGTTAATAAAACAGATTTATATTGATATACTTTTTATCGTATCAATGATGTTAGAGAGCTTTCTAGAGAAAATATAACAATAAATGATGTAGTAGATATCTCAGAACAACTTTGATATAAATATGAACAAAAAATAGATAAATTGGATGGAGCAAAGATGGATACTTATGATTTTGTCTGAAATGATTTGGTTTACAATATTGGACCGGTAGCAGAAAATCAATTGGCATACAATGTAAAGATTGTACAAGTTGCTAGTAATGCTAGTATAGGTATACAGTCAGAAGATTTGGAAAAAATCAATCAAGAAAAAGCAAAAATATTGGAAAATGTACAAAATAAGATCAAAACACAAGATACTTTTGATGGATGAGAATTATTGGTAAGTGGTTGGGTACCGGAAGAAGAATTGAAATCTATTATTGCTGATTTTGATGCTAGTGCTGTAGGTCAAGTAAAAACTTATTCTCAGTTGGCTGCTGACTATGTTGTGTATTTAAGTGATGCTAAATCAAAAAATGAGACATTGTTTTCTCAACTTGTAGTCAAAAATGTAAATAAAGATGCTTTTGAAGATAAAATGAAATCAAAAGTATTGTATGATATGGAAGTTGTTTTTGTACAAGATAGAGAAACTTGGATGACTGCGCAGACTAGTAAATGAGATATATTAAATGGTGCTTACTTTAAATTTGCCAACACTAGTCAATCTCAAGTATGATTGCCTGTAGTTGTGATAAATTTTGACGACAAAGGTAAAGAAGTTTTTTGTGATATAACTTCTGAAAATATTGGTAGACAAATGGCTATATTTGTATGATGAGAGATGCTTACTTCACCTACAATTCAATCTAAAATATGTGGATGAACAGCTCAGATAGATGGTAATTTTACTATGGATAGCGCAAGAGAACTTGTAGATTCATTAAATAACTGAGCATTGCCTGCTCCATTGGTACTTATGCAAGAAGAAAAAGTAGCTCCAACTCTTGGTGATAGTGCTTTAAAATGAGCATTACTTGCTGCGTTGGTTGGTATTTTGGCAATATTTGTGTTTATGTATGTTAGTTATGGTTGGAGAAAATCTTTGGTTACTTTATGAGTTCTCTTGTCATTTATGATTATATTAGGATTTGTGATTAAATTTATAGATTATGCTTTGTCACTGTCTTGAATAGCTGCTGTGATATTGTCTATATGAATGGCTGTAGATGCTAATATACTTATATACGAAAGAAAGAAAGAGGAAGAAGAAAGATGAAGAACAAAATATTCTTCTATAGATATGGCTTATGAAAGAAGTTGGCCAGCTATTAGAGATGGAAATATATCTACTTGAATAATTGCTTTGCTTTTGTTTATGCTTGGATCAAATATGTTCAAAGGATTTGGATTTATGTTGATGATTACTGTTATCATAACATTATTGGTAAACGTTCCTTTGACAAAGATGTTGTTGAAAGTTGTATACAAAAATAAGTAAATTAGTTATCAAGTTATCAAGTATAAAGTTATCAAGTTTAAAGTCTTATATAAATAAAATAAAAAAAAGGGGAGATGGAGCTTCCCTTTTTTTGTTAGTCACCCGGGTGCTTTTTACATCTGGGTGGATCTGAATACTTTATTTAATCTGCGTCTATTACTTCTTCTGGTTTGTCGTCTTTTTTGTCTTCAATTTCTGTATCAGGATTTCATCCTGTATTTTGAGTTTGAGCTTGGTATTTTTGATACAATTCTTGGAACTCCTTTTGTATTCTATCAATTTCTGTATCAATTTCTTCTTTTGTTACATCTGATTTGTCTTTAGTTTCTTTAGCTTCTTTGATTAATTTATTTACTTCTTCTTTTGCATCATCTGGTAGTTTGTCTTTATTTTCTTCAAGAAGATTTTCCATTTGGTAAGTTAGTTGTTCTAACTTATTTTTTGATTCTACTAGTTCTCTTCTTTTTCTATCATCTTCTGCAAATTTTTCTGCATCTTCTTTTGCTTTTGTGATTTCTTCATCAGATAGATTTGTAGCTCATTGGATTGTCACATCTTGTTTTTTACCAGTAGATTTTTCTTCTGCACTTACTTTCAATATTCCATTTGCATCGATGTCAAATGTAACTTCGATTTGAGGTTGTCATCTTCTCATGTTTGGAATTCATTCTAAATTGAATTGTCCAAGAGATTTATTATCTTTTGCAAATTGTCTTTCTCATTGAGTTACATGTACTGTAACTGCAGATTGATTATCTGCCGCTGTTGTATAAATATTTGATTTTTTTGCAGGTATTGTAGTATTTCTTTCTATCAATACATGGGCTAATCATCCTTCCACTTCTACAGCCAATGATAGAGGAGTTACGTCCAAAAGTAATATATCTGTCACATCTCATTGTATAATTCCTCATTGAATAGCTGCTCATTGAGCTACTGATTCATCTGGATTTACAGTAGATTTTGGTTCTTTGTCGAATATATCTTTTACTATTTTTTTGATAGCTGGCATTCTAGTAGAACCTCCAACTAATATAATTTCATTTATATCAGATTTATCCAATTTACTATCTTTTAATGCAGATATAACTGGTTGTTTGCATCTTTCCAATAGATCTTTTGATAGATTTTCAAACTGAGCTCTAGTGATAGATTCTGCTAGATTTTTTGGTTGTCATTTATCATCTGTGCAGATAAATGGGATCATGATGTCTACTCTTTCTACTTGAGATAGTTGCATTTTGGCTTTTTCTGCTTCGTCTTTTAGTCTTTGCATAGCCATAGCGTTTCATTTTAAATCTATTCATTCTTTTGTTTTGAATGCATCTACCAAATAATTTATAATTTTTTGATCAAAATCTTTTCATCATAATTGAGTGTCTCCACTTGTAGACAATACTTGGAAAGTTCATTCTGATCCAATTTCCAAAATTGTTACATCAAATGTTCATCCTCAAAGATCAAATACTACTATTTTTTCATCTTTATTTTTTCATTCACCATATGCTAATGATGCTGCTGTAGGTTCGTTGATGATTCTTTCTACCTTTAGTCCAGCGATTTCTCCAGCTGCTTTTGTGGCATTTCTTTGAGAATCATTGAAATATGCAGGTACTGTGATCACAGCTTGTGTAACTGGTTCTCACAAAAACTTTTCTGCATCTTCTTTGATTTTTTTTAGAATAAATCCAGAAAGTTGTTCTGGTTTATAATCTTTGTTGTCGATAGTAATCAGCACACCACCATCTGTTCATTCTTTGAGATCGTATGGCATATCTTTTACCTCATCTTTTACTTCTTTAAATTTTCTACCAATAAATCTTTTGGTTTCAAATATTACATTTTTTGGCTCTAAAATAGCCTTTCTTTTGGCTAGGTCTCATACCAACATTTCATCTCCTTTGATATAAACTATAGAAGGAGTGGTTCTAGTTCATTCTCAGTTTGCTATTACATCAGATTTGTCTCATAGCATGTAAGCTACACAAGAGTTGGTAGTTCCTAAATCGATTCAAATTACTTTTCACATTTTTAAAAATTTTATGTAATAAAATTTTAGTCGTTAGTCTTTTGTCGTTAGTCGATAGCTACCATTAAATATATTTTGGTAGCTAAAGACTAGCGACTAATGACTTTGGACTAAGTTGTATCACTAAAGTGATGTTGGTGCTATAATAATCAAAAAAAAATAAAATGCAAGAAAATTTAGCACTTTTTTTGTCTAGGTGCTACACTTTTTTAAAAAACGTGTTATAATTTGTTTTTTCTATTGAAAAAATGATTTGTCTATATATGTTTATACTAATTAACAAAATATTAACTAATAAAAAAGAAGGAGGTCTTTATGAGAATTAAATCTAATCCAAAGCGCAATATTAGGTTGTTTCAACTTAAAGATTGCCAAAAAGGTTTTATTTCGGTTTCTGATGTGATAGCAATATCTGGAGATAGTGAGTCTAATTTTGCAATTAATATGAAGGCATCGGTTTATACGATTAAATCTGACATTAATACTATTCCTGTTTTTGGTACTGGTGATGCTAGATTGGACTTTGAAATTGATTTATCGTCGTTTGTTGTTGGGGATATTATTGACGTCAAAAATCTTGAATCTGGTGAAAATTATGATTGGTATAAGGTTAAAATCGATGTTTTGGAAAATGTGCTATCTTATGATGATTCAGATTATGGTGATGATGAGTTTTTTGAAGATTTTTACGATGATTGGTTGATTTGTTCTGAGTATGAAAGAAAATCTCTTGTCAAAGAAATTAAAGATTTTCTTTTGAGAGAAGCTGATTCATCTGAAGTAAATGAAATTTTACTTGATAGAACTAATACAATAAAAAGTATTAGATTGTTGGGTTCAGATGCATCTAATAGTTATTCTTATGATTCAGACAGTGAAAATGATGATTTTAGGTATAATGATTATTCTGATAATTTTTATAACTATAATTCTAAAGAAAAGAAACTTTTGTTGGAGTTATTCAAAATTAAATTAGATTTTATCAATACTTATTTATTGTCTAGTGATAATTGGCAAAGTTTACCTAAAAGTGTATTCTTGTCTATCAGAGATTACATGGTAGAAAGAGAAAGATTTGAGATTCTTTTTAAACCAGCTAAGTTCTTTGCGAATACTAATAAAAAAGTTTAATGTTTTTTAAGAAAAGAGACCATTTGTGGACTCTTTTTTTTATTGAAAAATTTCCTTGATTTTGTGGTTTTGTATTAAAATGGGGTGGTTTTTTCTGTCTCCTTTCTCTGCAGGCGCGAATTCGAATTCGCGCCTACATTGATTGGATGCTTTGTTTTTTGTATCCTTTTGGGAAAGGGAGCTGTTCTATTACACCTTAGGAGGATTTTCTTCAAAAAGGCTAGATTAAAATTTATTTCTTTTTCTTTTCTGTAATAAAGTCTCCTACTCATTTGATAGCGTTAAGTATTTCTACAGGTACCATCCAAACAGTTGTATTAGATTGATCAGAACTGATATCATTGATAGATTGCAATGTTCTTAAATGTAATGCTCCAGGAGCTTTTGCCAACATTTCTGCAGCTTTTTTTAGATTTTCTGATGATTGTAGTTCTCATTCAGATGTTATGATTTTTGCTCTTTTTTCTCTTTCTGCTTCAGCTTGTTTTCCTATGGTTCTTTTTAGATTATCAGGTAGATTTATATCTTTGAGTTCTACTGACAAAACATCTACTCATCGTGTATCTGACTTTTCGTCGACAATCTCTTTTATTTTTTTACTCGCTTCTTCTCTTTTTGCCAACAACTCATCTAGTTCAAATTGTCATACGATGTTTCTCATGGTAGTAAGCGCAAATTGAGCCATTGCATAATCTAAATTCTTTACATTGATTACAGACCTATCTACTCGTTCTTCTTTTATCCTATAGTATATTACAGCGTTGATATTACATGAAATATTATCTTTTGTCATGGCTTCTTGGCTTGGTACGTCTACAGCCTTTTCTCTAATATCTACATTTTGAGAAGTTTGGATGATTGGCCAGATAAATTTAAATCCTGGTGTAAGTATTTTGGTGTATTTACCAAAAGTAAAAACAACTTTTCTGTCGTATTGTTTTACGATTCTGATACCAGCTAAAAAGTAGATTAGCACTAAGATTAGGAAATAAGTCATTTTGTGATTTATTTAATATTTAAAAGTTATTTCAAAAACTATATATGGAATTATTAATAATGTTTATTTTGATATAGTTATATTATAAATTTTAATTAATTCCTTTTTTTATATTCGGGATCGTAATAATAATACTGTTGTTCATAATCAATAATGTATTACTTAGAATATTAAATATGTCTTTTTAATCAATCTTGATCTCCATCTTTGCTAGTGGTTGCTTGATTTTTATATTATTTTTGGATCTGATAAATAGTCATAGAGAGATGATTTTTCTCACAAGTTCGATTTCTGAAAGTAGAGTAGGATCGATGTATTTTTGTGATAGTATTGGGAAGTGTTTTAGGTGAATAGAATCTCATTCTATTTTTCATTTATTAGTGAAGTTTTGAAGTTGCAAAAATATATGCTCACTGATAAATGGAGCAAATGGAGCGGCTATTTTTACAAAAGTATTCAAGACTTCAAAAAATGTGTTGTATCCAGACACTTTATCTGCATTCATACCTGAAGCTCGGAATCTTCTTCTAGATCTTCTGATATATCGATTTGTTAGCTTGTCTACAAATCACATCATTGTTTTTGTAGCTGAGTCTAGGTAGTATTTGTTCATATCTTCTTCTACTTGTAGTCCCATTTCATTTAAGCTAGCCAGTATCCATTTGTCCAAATCATTTGTGATTTCGCAGTTTGGTAGCTTTACTATTTCAGCTTTTGATAGGCTATTTTCTTTGCCATAAAGTGATTGTCGAAGTGGTCTAAATACTACATCATGAGATATTATCAATACATTATTTCATTTTTCTTTTTCCAAAATTTCTTGGTATATGTTTTTTGTTTCATCTTTTGTTTCTTGTCGCAGTTTTTGTTCTTGTATTATCTCTAAATTTTTATTCAACTTTTCTTTGTATATTTTTTGAATTATTTCAGCTGTTTGCATAGTTCTATTTGAGTGAGAAGCATATATTTTATCTAATTCCAATCTAAGTACTTTGGTAGCAAAAGCTTCTGTATTTAATTTTTCTAATCACTCACTAGTTAAATTATCATTAAAATCATATCCACTAGCATCACTATGTCTCATGAAGTATAGACTAGTATTGTCTGTTTTAAAATTATCTACTTTTGCATAAGTTTCAAAAAATTTGTAAGCATTGATCAAAGATGCTGTGAAATCTTTGTACACTTGATCTACTCATTTTTCTGAGAATCTCATAGGTTCTGCTCTCACAGATGGAGAAGATAGCATATATAGTCTA
Source organism: uncultured Candidatus Peribacteria bacterium (assembly GCA_964609035.1). Classification (GTDB taxonomy): domain Bacteria; phylum Patescibacteriota; class Gracilibacteria; order Absconditabacterales; family Absconditicoccaceae; genus JALOAF01. Next base: position 7,243 of record CAZSQL010000012.1, on the reverse strand, counting down.
TAAGCATCTGTTCAGTATCTATGGAACAAGTATTCAGGGTCTGGGTAGTTTTTTAGACTTTTGGACATTTTGTGTCCATCTTCCGCCAATATTAGACCATTGATTACTACGTTTTCAAAAGAATTTTTTCACATCATAGCGTTACCTAATACATGCATTACTCTAAATCGTCATCTAGTTTGGTCTAGTCATTCCATGATCCAGTCTGCAGGATATATTAGTGGTTTGTAAGATCTTGTGCTACCATCTTTTCTTCTGATATATCACACTTGTCCAAATGGCATTGACCCAGATTCAAACCAACAATCCATCACTTCTGGTATTCTGTAGTATTTATTTCAATTTATTTCAAATCGATAATTATCTACATAAGGTCTGTGTAGGTCTATTTCTCCATTTTTTGAATTGTCTCGATAGTGTACAGCAAATTCTCCATTTTTTGGATAAAAGTTTTGTTTTTGAGATAGATAATTAAATTTTCTAAATGCTGCCTTTTGTCCAACTATAGGATCTCAGTGAGAAAAACTTACGATTGTTTTTGTTTTAAATTTTTCACTAATATCTTTTATATATTTTACAGACCTTTGTATCATATGGTCTACGGTTTCATCATCTGGAGTCAGTGAAGTGTCTGTAGGCATTTTGGTAGTAAAGTGTTCATGATAATGCTGTCCATCTATAGAACCATGATACAATTCGTGCAAACGTATATCTACAAAAATATTTTCTCATATTTCAAAAAGTTGCTGATTGTTGTCATCTAGAGTATATTCCAAAAGTTTTTTGGAATTAAAAATTTCTTGATATTTTGCTACTATTTTTTGATAATTATTTTCTATTACTTCTGTTTTTTCTGTTCAAAATGCATCTAACAAAAATGGTTTTGCACTGTCAAAAGCTCTATAAAGTGGAGAAATGATGATTGTAAAATCATATCCATTTATTTCTCTTTTTAGGTTTTTGTGTATATCCAATTTTTGTTTTTCTCACAATTCAGACAATCTTAAATTTCAAAAAGAATCTTTTATGCTATCTCTATTTCATATAGATTCTGCATGTCTGACAAGTATGTGTTTTGTGATATTTTTTGATCCATTTATTGTATTTTGATATAATTCTTCTAATGTTCCGATACTCATTCTATCTTCAGGATTATTTTCATTTTGCCAGATAGGTATAGGAGATCATCGATATCTATTTCTACTTAGATTCCAATCTGGAGCAGAGTCTAGAGTATCTATAAATCTCTTTTTTACAGTTTCTGGTACAAATCAGATACTTTCTGCATTTTTTACTGTTTGTGATTTTAATTCTGGTTCTTTGATAAACCAAGAATCCATGGCTTTTGATATCAAAGCTGTCTGACATCTTCGACAGTGAGGATATGAGTGTGTGTATGATTGTTGTAGTATCAATTTTCATTCATCTTTGAGTCTTTTGTTTATGTCTTTGTTTGCTTCATATACTACAGTTCATTTATAGTCAGGTACTTGATCAGTAAATTCACCATAATCATCTACTGGCAAAAATAGCCAATCTTTTGCATTTTCTCTAGGAAAAATATTTGCCACTACTTCAAAATCCTCTTGTCCAAATCCTGGCGCAATATGTACGATTCATGTACCATCTTCTGTACTTACATAGTCTCATCATATTATTTGGAAATATTTTTCTTTGTACTCATTTGGTATTGTGCTTTGATTGATGTACTCAAACAATGGTTTGTAATAAATTCACATCATATCTTCTCACTGAAATTTATTTATCATCAAGTATTCTGAATTATCTTTGTAGTATTTGCTCAATAATTTTTCTGCCAAAATATAATATTCTTGACTAGAATTATCAAAAACCAAAACATATTTGATATATGGTCATACTGCCAAAAAGCTATTGGATGGGAGTGTCCATGGAGTAGTGGTCCAGGCTAGTATGTTTATTGGTTTATCTGGACTTACTTGTCATGCAAAATTGTTTTTGTAAGTGTATAGATCATAAAATTTGTTTACTATTTCATCAGCATCATCTATGATTGTGTTTTCTATTTTTATAGCGATTCACAATTCATTTTCAGATTCTATGATTTCTGCTCGTTCCAAGTGTGTTGTTTTGTCTGGTTCTACATTTGTTGGTTCTCAAATTATTTCAGTTTCTACATAGATTAAATTCCACATACCTCATTTCAATACTTCTTTGAATTCTCAGATTGTTTTTTGAGATTTTATCTCTACCCCAAGTTCTTCTTTGATTTCTTTGATTACTGTTTGTTCTATTGTTTCTCATTTTTCTACTTTACCACCAGGGAAAACATATTTTTGTCATTTTTTGTGATATCATATCAAAAATTTATCATCTTTTTTGATGACACAACAAACTACATTTACAGATCCATCTGATGCACATTCATATTTTTCTGTTTGTTCTAAATTTTTGTTGTAAAGTGGAAATTTTATTGTGATAGCAGGGTCTTGTTTGTCTTGGTATCACTCATTTACTTCAGAATTTGACAAAGCAGTAGCACAAGAAGGGCAGTACCACTGTATTTTAAATCACTTATAAACTAAATTTTTGGAGTATAAATTATCAAACACATTTATTACGGATTCCATAAAATCTAAGTTCATAGTCATATATGCATTTTCCATATCTGCTCGTCTACCTGTTTGATCTACGAATTTATTTCGTTCATCACTTACATTACTTACATAATTTCTACATTCTTTTGTAAATTCTTCTATTCAAAGTTTCTCTTCTATATCTCTTTTTCAATCCAATCAAAGCATTTTTTCTACAGCTTTTTCTACTGGTAAACCATGACAATCTCGTCATCGATCTCTGATTACCTTGTATCATTTCATAGTTTTATATCTTCATACAAGATCTTTCATAACACCTACAAGTCAGTGTCCAAAGTGTGGTGTTCATGATGCAAAAGGAGGACCATCATAAGTAATGGCTTCTAGACTATTTGATCTTTGTTCGATAGATTTTTGAAAAATTTTATTTTCTTTTCGATATTGATTTAAACTTTCAATTAGTTCTTTTTGATTCATGGGTTAAGTAAGTTATAAGGTATAAAGTTTATAAAGTTCGTCAAGTTTGTAAAGTTTTCAAGTTTTAAAGTTTATTTTGTGTGACTTTATACTTTCAACTTTCAACTTTATACTTTTAAGTAAGTGTGATTGATTTTCAATTTAAAATAAAAAAAAGTTCATTAAATAATTAATTTAATGAACTTTAATTAGTAGTAACGTGATTCCTCTTTTGTTATGTTGTTTATTTTTATTACAAACCCTATCAGTAAAAATATTATAATTGTTATAATGTATATTACTAATAATGGTAGGTTTTCAAAAGTTGTATAATGAAAAACTAATAAAAATATCAACAACAATAATCTAAAATACAGAACCTTAAAACTAATCTTGATTGTAGCCAATAATAAGCTTATTGTAAAAAACAATAAATTAAATATTATTGGGTTTTCTTTTAAAATTTCCATAATATTATTTGTTGGTTCATTAATAATAAATAGTTCTTTCCTTTTGTAATTCAATACAAAATGTTGTAATAACTATATATATATTATTTTTTGTAAAATGGTTGAGTAAATCACTTATTTATCAAGTATTTTTGAAATATTTTCTTTTGTGAATATAATATGTTATATCTAGTTTAGATTTTAATAAAATTATATGAACAAAAAAATGAAAAAATTTAGAAGTAGATGAGAAAAAATATTTAGATTTTTGGTGTTTTTGCTCATTTTATCTCTTTTGTGATTGGCTTTTTTCAAAGTATCTATTTTTTTGTTTCAAAAACAAATAAATCAAGATAGACTATCTTTGAATCAACAAGAACAGCAACTTTCTGCTCATGAAAGTGCAACAAGTTATGATAAATTTTTGTTGGTAAGTGATTTAGAGCAAAAAGTTACAGATATGCCATGGTTTGAGCATATACCAAAAATATTGCAAATATTTCAAGATTTGAAAAGTTTGGATCCAACTTCTAGTGATGTGATTACTTTATCTGATTTTAATGTAAGCTTGGATGAGATTAATTTAAAGGGTAGTGTTTCTACATTAAAAGCTTTGTATTACAACTCTCCAACAGGTAATTTTAAGGCATTGTTGGAAAGATTTGAAGAATTAGATTTTATCAAAGACATTACCATTAGAAGTTATAATAGAGTTTCAGATAGATATTTTGAGTTTGTTTTAAATGCTAAAGTAATAAGCAATGACAGAAAATAATGAAATTTTAAATAAATTAATTTGAAATCAGGAAAACGAAAACTTGGTTTCTAATCAAGTTCCTACTTGAAATGATGATGAAGTTTTGATTACTACATCTAGAGTTGTTTGAGTTAGGTATAAATTTTATTCTATTATATTTGTTCTACTGATTTTTGTTGTTTGATACAATTATCTTTTACCCAATTATGAAAAATTTCAAAATAAAAAAATTGAGTTATCTAATGTGGAATTACAATTGATGAGTTTTCAAAATAAGAGGGTAAAGTATGAATCAAATATGTGATTGGTAGACACCATAAAAAATGTTGAATCACAGGTGGTGAATTGTGTAAATACATTACAATGATGTAAGGAACTTCCAGATTTAGTTAAAAATAACTTTTCAGTAGTTAGGTCTTATTTGCTTTTGAGTGAATTGTCAAATGAAAAAATGTCATTGGATGAAAAGAAAATATTAGCAAATATTGATTGATTTTTGCTGAAAAAGGACTCTTTGAATGTCAATTCCACAACCATGAATTGAACTTTAAATAAAATTGTTATATGAGAGAAAGAAAAATTTAATGACAATTTATACTTTGTCCCAATAGAGCTTAAAATTACTTTTGATGATAAAGATGGGCTGATGTCATTTATAGACAATGTGGAAAAGAAAATACCCGTTCAACCAGAACTTCGTATTTTATACAAAATAGATAAAATTAATTATGATATAGTAAATTATGATCAGCCTCAAGATTCTAGTGTGTTTATGTATTTGTATTTTTATGATAATAAATCAAAATAAATGATAAAATTTTTAAAAAAACAAGAGTCGGAATACAAAGAATATACAAAACATTCTATTGATAATACAATAGTGAGTTTTTTGCAGTCTAGAGATAAATCTAGTTTTGGTAGCAAAGATAAAATTTTCTTTTTCAAAGAATTGGCATATATGTTGAAATGAGGTGTTTGATTGGTTCAAGCTATAGATACAATTCGTTATAGCACAGACAACTATGCTGTAAAAGAGATAGCAAGGTGAGTAAATAAATTTTTAAATATTTGAAAGAGTTTGTCTTATGCTTTAAATAGATTGCCAGACTATTTTGATGAATGAGATTATAGTGTGGTTAGAGCATGAGAAAAGTCTGGTAATTTAGTTTTGGTATTAGAGTCTTTGGCTACAGAGTATGAATATATAAAAGAAATAAAAAACAAATATATTGGTGCATTGATTTATCCTGTAATACTGATTGTGATAGCAGTTGTGGCTGTTTTTGCATTGTTTGGATTTGTTTTGCCAAGTGTATTTGATATAGCCAATAGCTTTCAATGAATAGAGCTTCCTATGATGACTAGGTTTTTGAAAAACACATCAGACTTTTTTGTAGAGAATTGGAAATATATTTTGTATGTATTTGGTGGTTTAGTATTTATTTTATGGTTGTTTTTTTCTACAGATATTGGTAGGAAAACTTGGTTTAATGTACTTCTCTCTATACCTGTTATTGGTAAAATGACAAAATATTATTATCTTGTGAGGCGATGTAGATATATGAGACTTATGTTGGTATCAGGTATGAATTATGTAGATACATTTAAAACTTTAAGAGACGTATTGAATATACCACCTTATCAACGTATGATAGAAAGAATTTTAGCATGATTGCAAAGATGAGAAAAAATATATGATTCTTTGAAGAGCGAAAGTTTTTTGGTTCCTGGGAATGTTTCTGTTTTGATTAAAGTATGAGAAGAAACAGCAAATTTAGAAAACTCTGTAGACAATGTGTTGAAAATGTATCAAGAAGAATTAAATGTAACTATAAATTGATTGTCAAAAGTTATTGAGCCGATTATGCTTGTTTTGATCTGACTTATTGTTGTTGTGATTGCGTCATGAGTGTTTTGATTAATTCTTCAAATAATGGAGGGAGCATGAATATAGGTTCACAGTGTACAATTTACAGTTCAGAATTCAGAGTTTAGGGTTCAAAATTTTATACATTCTGCACTCTACACTTTGCAATCTTCACTTTATATTTATCAATTTTCTTATGCTAAACATGTTAAATAAAATTAAAAAAATAAAAGCATTTACAATATTGGAGCTTACAATTGTTATTGTTATAATTTGAGTGTTGATGGCTGCTACTATGAAATTTGGATGAGATCGTATTTGATTATTAAATAACAAAAATATTCAAGAACAATTTTTAGATGATTATATTTCACTACAATCTAAAAATAATATGACCAATTATCATATGTGAAAAATATATCAAAATTTACAAATTAATTTTGAATTAGAAAAAGACCATTTTGATTATAAATATGATTCTTATGGGTTTATTCATACTGGTAGGACTTATGTAGAATGATGAAATTATAAAATAAATATGCTTTCTATTGATTGAAAAGAATCTAGTTCTGCTAGTGTTTTGATGACTCCATATTCTTTGTGATGTGTGATTGGAGGTAATTGAGGCGAATTGAATATATGAGTTTTGGTAAATAATTCAAAACAATACTGTTTTTCTATACAATCAGATAATTGCAGAATGAGAAATGTTTCGTGCAACTATTAAGTTATAAGTTAAAAGTTATCAAGTATAAAGTTTTCAAGTTATTTGGTCTAAAGTTTTTAGCCATTAGTTAATGGCTATTGGCCAACGACTAATACCTATATTGATTTTGGTTTTTGTTTTTTTATAAGTATTTTGTTTTATTACAAAAATTTTTTATGAAAAAAAAATCTGCATTTACATTTATAGAAGTTATGATTGCGATAGTCATATTCTCAATTGGGATTTTGGCTGTTTTGAATTTGGTCACAAACAATCTAAAATCTATGGATCGCAACAATCTCAGACTTCAGGCAACCTTGTTGGCAAAAGAGGGGATTGAATTGGTATATAACTTGAGAGATTCCAATTTAGAAAAACAACTTTCTTGGAATTGTCTTATGAATACAGAAATGTACTCTTGGGATGCTGATC
>CAZSQL010000011.1:0-26762 GCA_964609035.1 uncultured Candidatus Peribacteria bacterium | reverse complement strand
GTTGTCGGACATCTACTTTTTGTTTCAAATAAGGAATCGAGAGTGAGATTTTTAAAGAGTGAGTGGGGTTGACTTTTTGTAGGAAAAATGTAAAATGAACTTTAGAAAACACAAATATTCACTAATACAAAGTATCATGAAAAATTTAGCAGAAACTCGCCAATTTCTTGAAGAAAAATTGGTAAACAAAAAAAATCAAAATAAAGAGTATGTACAGACATTAATAAGTATGCTCTTTATATTAACAATCATGGCAATCCCTCTTTATTTTGAAATTAGCTACATAGAAAGGGGCTTATTAGCAAAAAATGTCGCTATGATATTAGTAGCATTAACCGTTGGACCATGTATGTTAGCAGCAATGCTAATTGCTGACAAAATTCAGAAAAAACCATTTGGTCGTAATCCAATTATTACTGAGCAAGAAATAAAAAATCTTGCAAAGGAAACACTCGAAAAGAGTAATACAAAATTGGATGAATTAAACCAAGATGTTCAAAACTTAAAAATGTTAGCTATTTAGCTAGCGTGCCGGTTTATCCGGCTTTTTTATAATTGAAAAAGTTTAAATTTTTCCTATAGTAAACTCAGTTACAAATCTCCACTCTCTTAAATATAAACAACAAAAAGATAGACAATCCGACAACACGCACTATCCATCATAATTCTACGACGGACTAGTGCGGAACGTTGTCTGTCATATCCCTACTACCGAAATAAGAAAATAATAAGAGGGGCTTCTTTTTTTTAATTTAGTTTAGATTTTTTTAGATGCTATATTTTTATAATTTCTTTTTATAAAATCTCATCCAATAAAAACAATTCATCTTCATTGTATTCAGAACTAGCCTGAAAATTAGCATTAAAAATTTCATAATCTTCTCTATTTTCAAATTGTTTACTATGTTTTTCAAAATATTTATTAAATCATATCCTATTAGACAAAGCATGCCAATATCAATTTTGTGGCATATAAATCTTTTTATATCAATTATTTTTTGCTATTTTTTTTACTGCTTCTATCATATTTTCAGCTAATTTTTCAGCATCTACTGAATCAAGAAAATCTTGTCTAGGATTAAATCATCTTACAATAAGATAATTCCTATTTGGATCAAAATAAAGCATAATATTCCCAACTATTATTTTTTTATCTTTATCAAGCAAATCTAGATGAATATGGTCTTTTCTATTCCAAAGTCATATATCTTTCGCTGTACATAATTCCGATCAAGCTTTAGAAAAAAAAGAAGAAAGATTTTTTGTGACTATACAATCAATATTTATCTTTTCTGTTTCTGTAGCTTTCTCTAAAAATTTCTTTTCTTCTTGTTTCAGGAACTTTCTAACACCACTTGTAGTATCTATCAATCTTTGCAACAAAAAATCTTTTAATGTGTATTTCATATCTTCATCATCATATTTTCATTTAGATATTTTTTCAATTAACATTCTGTATCTTTGTATTTCTTTTTTCTGAGATATAGTAAGTTTTTGCTTTTCTCTATTATTTAACATTCACAAAATTTGACTACTCACTTTTTTAATTCTTTCTTGTATATCTTTAAAAAAATCTTCAAATAGACTTCACCCATTTTCTTTTTTATTCATTTTATCAAATTCCTCTAAGAAAAGTTCTCAAAAACTATCTTTAAGTATGGTATCATACATTTCTTGAAGTCATTTCAGACAATCATAATTTTGCTGATCACCTCTATATTTCTCACAAAAATGAACTAATCTTGGATCATTATTATATCCAAAAATATGTTTTGCAAAATCATCGTCTATCACATAAGAAGGATCGAGAAGTTTTCTAATAAATCCTCTATATAAAAGAGGTTTTTGCTGATGTTTTTCTTCATCTTTTATTCTTTCCAAACTAGCAAAATAGGTAAAAAACTTATCGTTTAACTGGATATTATCTTTCAATAACATTTCCATAGTAGTTAAAGAAAAGGAATATTTGTCAGTATTTATTTCTTTTAAATGATCAGAATGATCTTGAATTTCTCAACTTTCGATTCCTTTTCTTATGGTTTCTTCAGTAAATCAGGTAGGCCTATATGTCAAATAAATCACTTCACAAAGCATTTCCATATCAAATTCCTTAATTAAAATTTCTTTCCCAGAAAGTAAAAAATCCTTTATATGATAATATTCTTGTAATATTTCTTTTATTGAACTAGTATTATTTTTATCCAAAACAAATCTTTTAATTAAAGATTTAGTTAAAAATCATCATGTTGCATCTAAAATTTCTTTAATTTTTGCTTCGTTTTTAGGAGAAAAATCTATCTTTAATTCATCAAGGGTACTTAAATTTTGATCAAGATAATAAAAATAATCCTTATCTATGGCATAATCAATAATAGTAAAATCAAATTTAGATTCTCTACCGAGATCTCTATTAAAAACCTTTCAATTAGAGAAACTATATATGGTTTTTAATTTTTTACTAGTATAAATGCCTCTATGAAAAAGGAACCATAAACTTCCAGGTCTTGATTTTCTAAGAATATCTTTTAATTCTGAAAGCTCATTAGCTGTTATACCATTTCTTTTTAAGAAAGATAAATTCTCCATCCATATAGCATCTTTATTATAATCGAAATCATCCAATAAAATATCTTTAAGTGCAAAAATCTGATCGGGATCAGTAATTCAAGTTTTTTCTTTTAAGATTTCAATTTTTACCCTTAATTTCTCAGGATCATATTTATCATACATTACAAAAAGCTGATCAGGACGATTTATTCATGCTTCTTTTAAAATTTGAACATTTTTAAGATATTTATCATCATAATAACAAACTCTTGTATCAAGACTAAAAAGATAATCAAGGTCTATTCATATTTCATCAACAAGAAAATTCAAATATTGAAAATTATTAATTTCTAATACATATTGTAGCTTAATAAATTGATCATACTTCAAATCAGGAAATTTATTGAGTATGATTTTTAAGTTCTCAGTATTGGCACGATTTAAAACATACTCCATTCTAATGAGAGTGTCTGAATCTTTAATGTGTGCTTCTTTGACTATTATTTTCAAATTTTCACATTGTCTTAAACCATTTCATAGCCTAATTAATAGATTTTTCATTGTAATAAGTTCATTAGGATCAGTTATTCCTGCTTCTCTAACTATTATTCTTAGAATTTTAGGGTCAACTAACACCAAAATATCCTTCATTGTAATAAGTTCATTAGAACTAGTTATTCCTGCCTGACGCATAATTATATATAAATTTTCTTTTTTAATTTGACTACTGATATTATTTTTAGCCCAAACATATTTATCTTTAATGTTTTCACGTAAAAAAAAGACATAATCATCCCGCATTGCATTAAATTCTTCATCAGACATTCATAGTTGTTTTGAGTAGTTCCATATTTCTTCTTTTGTCACATCTCACAATGAAAGAAGGACTTTAAGTGATTTTTTTATTTGATCAGAAATTTTACTATATTTATTAAGAAATAAGTATGATTGATTATATAACTGTTCAGATGATTTTTTTGTAATCATATATGATATTGAACACTTAAAATATCCACATTTTAATTATATCCCAAATCCAAAAAAATGCAAATTTTCACCTTGATTTTGACTGAACTTTACTTTATCTTTATCTTAATTTAATTTAGAAAGAAAAAAGAAGCCCCTCTCTTTAAAGACTAAAATCAAGGGATACAAACAGACAACACATCTAGTCTGAACATGCAAAAAACTGCGCACGTCAGACTTAGATGAAACGTTATAGGTCATAGTCCTAGTAAAAATGAAAAATAATAGAAGAGAAGGAGGGACTCTTTTTTATTTTAGTTTAATTTTTTTTTAGACTCGGGAAAATTTGCTAAAAAAAGAAATATGATTATAATTAAGTTGAGAATGTTTTATATTTTAACTATTTTAAAATGATTGATGTTATTAAACCAGGAGATGAAGCTCAAAAAAATGTCCAGAATGAAAAAGATTCTGTTTTGACTAATCTGAAGGATGAAAAAAATGTGACTTTTGAATGAGATAAAATAAAATTACCAGAAACTGAATTTACTAATATTCAAGAAGCATTGGCTTATATAGAGAAACAAGAAAATATTTTATTACATAAAAACAGAGAAAACAATACAGAAGCCATTAAAGAAATAAACGATATATTAGATATGTATCTTGCAAAAGGCATCATTAAAAAAGAAGATTACATGTATAAATATTATTGAAAAATCAAAGATTTTCTATTGATGTATAAGTGAAATTTATCTGATTTTATGCCTAGGGTTGTCAAAGGGCGAAAAAAAGAAATAGTAGGCGATTCAGAAGAAGAGGACGGAATGAGAGATAAGCATACTTCAGGTGCTAACCTATTATTCAAAAGATCTTGACTTCGAAGCAAGGAGGACCGTGAAGTGTTTTTTGTAAATTTTATCAAAACTGAATGAGAGGATCTTATTAAATTTTTTAAGAAAAATTGTGAAATGGGACTAAATGAAAGTGAGATGGACACAACGTGAATTTCTCGGATACAATTAATTTATGAGGAATACAAATCGGAGTCTGGAATCTTAGATTAACCGAGATATTTTCTAATCTTGATTTTTAGCTATCTAACTTGAGGATGTTGTGCAGTATTTCCTTATAATTTTTCATTTTTGCTGTTCTATAATCAGATATAGAATTATCTCGTAAACATCAAAAAAAAGTAAATTTTCGATTATTTTTTCCAAGATCAAGAAAATATCTATTTAAAAAGACTTTTCTGGAAACATTTTGCTTGATTTTTAGAGAAAATTAGGAATACTCTCTCATAACTTAATTTAGATTTTTTTAATTTAATTTTTTAAAATAGCCCTTCCATATAGCGATCAAAGCGTTAATTACAGACTACGAACCTATAACACGCACTATCCGATATCCCCGACCTAATAGATTTCAACGGTTTGTCGGAGCATCGGACTAGTGCGAAACGTTGAACGACATCTACTTTTGGCAACAATAAGGAATCGAGAGTGAAGATTTTTTAGAAGTCAATGAAATTGACTTTTAGTAGAAAAAATATATAAAAACATAAACATAAAAACATAAAAAATGAAAAAACAACCAAAAAGACAACTCCTTATTGTTGCTATTAGTGAAAAATACACTTTAGAAGCAATAGAAAGCGTTAAAAGAAATTTACACAAAAACATCACAAAAAATGATGTTAAAAAAGTTATTGATACTCTTATAAAAAAAATTCAAACAGACCACCATCCTAATGTATTTAGCAGAGGTGAACTAATAACGTATGTTGAAAACATTGCGACAGAAATAAGAGAATCTTTGAATGATATGGATCAACAGATAGCAGACGCTATACTAGTTGACTTTATCAACTTCACTGCAGCATCCCAAGGAATAAACTACGAAATGAAACAGTTTTAGAATATCTATCTTAAATACTCTTTTGAAACCCAAAAGAGTATTTATTTATTTCTCCCAAAAATTTAAATACGAGATTAATAAACAAGTTTTAATTACAAAAATAAAGAAAAAAAATCAAAAACAAACATCAATAAACTTCAACTTGCAAACACAAAAAAAATCAATAATAAATCATTATGAGAATAATATATTCTCATTTTATTTTTTACTAAAATTTTTCATGAAATTAGATGGTAAAAGTATCCAAGGAGCTATCGCTCAATTGGTAGAAGACTATAAATTCGATCCATACCAAGTTTTTGAAATCATAAAAATGGGTATTAGATCAGGATTTAGAAAAGATTTTCCAGAACACAAAAAAGCAAACATCGTTGTAAGTATAGACAACGAATGAAATGTAAATATTTACAAACAATTAATGGTAAAAAAAGAAAACGAAATAGAAGATGAAGATACAGAAATATGATTAAAGGCTGCTAAAGAAATAAGAAAAGATGTAAAGGAGTGAGAAGAACTATTGATAAATGTAACTCCAGAAAGTATGGAACTATCTAGAATAGCATCTCAAGCTGCTGCTCAAACCATCAAACAACAATTGAAAAATATCGAAAGAGAAAAATTCTTTGAAAAATTCCAAAATAAAGAATGAGAATTACTAAAAGCTAGAGTGATTAGAGTACACGCAGACAGTGTTATATTGGATATAGAATGATCTGCTGTAGTTCTTCTTCCAGACTGACAAATACCAAACAGAATGTACGAACCAGGAGAAGAAGTATTTGTACTATTAAAACAAATTTCAAAAGATTCTGGTGGTATTGTATTAAACATAACACAATCCACTTCAGATTATATAGAAGCTATCTTAAAAAAGATTGTACCAGAATTAGAAGAATGATTGGTCGTAATAGAAAGAATAGCCAGAGTACCATGAAAGAAGACTAAAATTATGGTAAGCTCGACAGATGACAAAATTGATCCAGTATGAGTAATGGTATGACATAAAGGAGATAGAATAAATACAGTACTATCACTATTAGATTGAGAAAAAATTGATTACGTAGAAAAGGTAGAAGATCCTATAAAATTAATTACAGCTTGTCTAAAACCAGCTCAAATAGATAATATTGAAATAAAAGATAAAAAAGCTTATGTAACATTAGACGAATCACAAAAAGCTTTAGCAATAGGAAAATGAGCATCAAACATCAAACTTGCTAGTCAAATTACATGATACATGATAGAATTAAAATAAACTATTCGATATAACTTAAAAAACTTTCTTGTCTTCGTTGATTTAATCGAAGAATATAGAAAGTTTTTTTATTTACTGTAATCTGGAGCTTTAAGTATTGCGAGAAATTTTTTGCTGTCATTCTGAGCCTGCCTACCAAAGGCAGGCTTGAGTATAAAAAAGGCGAAGCAATCTGTGTTCGTTCCTACACAAATGGGGGTTTTGTTGTGAGGGCGATTAGTAATCGCCCCTACATCTTTCTATTTTATTAAAAATTTATACTCTTTGGGGGAAAAATATAATAAAAATGTAAGGAACGCTCGCGCCTGCCTACCGGCAAAGGCAGGCCTGCCTGCCGATAAAGGTAGGAGCGTTCCATACAAAAAAAACTTCATTTATTGTGAGAGCGATTACTAATCGCCCCTACATCGTTTTATTTTATTAAAAATTTAATTCCACAGCAATAAGAAAATATCTATCGCAAGTTAGACTCACTCCCCGTAGCTTTGTACGGGGCGCAGCGGATGACAAACAAAACTTCGGAATGATAAATTTGTAAATTGTAAGGGCGATTACTAATCGCCCCTACTTGATAACTTTCTACTTGAAAACTTTTGAACTAAAGCCTGTCTATGGTATAAAGTTTTATCAATAATTCATGAAAAATAGTTCTTCTTTGTATATCATTTCTAAATTTCTCCATTCATTTAGCATCACGAATGACTTTAATTGCAGTCCATCTAAATGAAGATCACTCCTGTTGAATTAATTTATCTATTACATTTTTAAAAACATTTACCATTGACCAATCTTTTGCTGTCATTTCATACTGCTCTTTTGGAATATATTTTTCTTTAACAGGTGGTGTATGTTTTGTAAGTTTCATATATTGCTCTCTATCAACTACAACAAATGCGTCCATAATTTGCCTCCTATTTGATCTAGCAATTACATTACCATCATAAACCATAGCTTCACTAGCTCAAGCATCCAACGCTAAAGCATTGTAACAATCAAAATTATTTTTAACAAAAGTAGCTAGTTGTGGAATACTAACTCCACCAACTATACCCATATATATAGTAGAACGATCTTTTGTGCTACAAATAAAATTTCTATTTGCACTACCATACATTTTAGAATCATAATGCATTTCATTTGCAACTACCTTATCCTCTCAATCTACCAAAAGCACTGTAAAATTGGACATACCAAAATGCAAATCATCTATTCATTTTTTATTATTTAACGTCAACAAACCCATAGTTTCAGTCAATTTATTTTGGACAAACAATGGCTCTCAATCTTTATTAAACCCAAAAATCATTCTTACATCTGTGTTTGGCCAAAATGTGCTATAATCTTTTCAGTTTCACAAATAAACTCTTTCAAAATTTGAATGAGTAACTTTACCACAACTAGTATAGTCTGCAGGACAAAAAAATGTTCAGTTTATACCAGAATCTCATCCAACTTTTTTTATAAGATTTTCCAAAGTATCTCAACCTCTATTGGCCAAAGAAGTAACAACATAATGTTCTCCATCCAAAACAACTTTTATAACTCTTATCGGCTTACCTCATCTCACCTCCAACAATAATTCTTTATAAGCAAAAACATTGCCAACAAACAATAAAATAACAAAACATAAAATCAATTTTTTCATTTAATATTTTAATTTATAAATAAGTTAATTAGGAATTAGGAAGTGTGAAGTGGTTTATTAGGAATAAATAATTATCAATTATCAATTATCAATTAAATTTCCATAATATAATTTACTGGACCATCATTTATACTTTCCACTTTCATCATACCTCCAAATTCTCAAGTTTTTACAACAAAATTTTCTCTTAATTTATCTACAAAATGTTCATAAATTTTCTCAGCCTTTCCATATTCTCCACTAGCCGAAAAATCCATTTTTGTTCACTTTTTATTATCAGCATATAAGGTAAAATTTGATATAACTAAGATCTCTCAATTTATATCACCTAAAGTAGCATCCAACCTTCAATCAATATTTTTAAGCCATCTCATTCTACCAAATTTTTCTACAAACTTATTTATTCTAGTCTCTGCATCCTTAAGTTCTAGATTTGTTGTTTTTTTTGAAACTCAAAAATATATCAAAACTCATTTACCTATTTTCTCTTTTTTCTTCACTATTCACTCTTCACTATTAACTATTACCAAAGCACTATCTACATTTTGTATTATCAACTTCATCTTTTATATAATAATTTTATAAATACTTTTAACTTGATAACTTGAAAACTTTATACTTTCAAACTTTTAACTAGTTTTTATCTATCAAACATCTTATCCACACTACCCTTTTCTATCTTCACAAAAAACGGTCTTCCATGCTGACAAACAAACATACCATCAATATTTTCAAATCATTCTTTGATTAGATTTGCCATCTGTTCATAAGATAATTTATGTCACGCTTTTATAGAAGTTTTACAAGCTTTTGTAGCAAAAACCCCATCCAAAACATGATCAAAATTTATATTGTCTAAATACAAAACATGATTAAATAATTTTTCCAAGTCTACAGGATAGGTAACAAATATATTTGGCACAGCATATACTACCATCATATTTTCAGACAACAAAGAACAATCAAATCACAAATCATTAAGTTGAGAAATCTTTTCCTGTAACTCAAGAACATCGGTTACGTTAAATTTTACTGGTTGCAACAATGGTTCTTTTTTTAAATTCTTGGTTTTTTTCATACTTTCAAAGGCAATTCTTTCTGCTAATGCATGTTGATCTATATAATAAACACTATCGTTTGATTGAATCACAATATATGAATTCCATAACTGTCAAACAATTTGATAGTCTCAAATATTAGAGTTTGAGTAAGTTTTGTTATCATCTATCATATCAAAACTTTGATTGTTAGACAAAGAAAATTCTTTAGATTTGAAATCTTGAAATCAAAATATACTTTTTTCTTCTTTATTATTAAATTCCTTACTACCCAAAAAAACATTTTGTCATCAGCCTCTACTATAGTTGTTTGTAGAATTATTTGCTGTAAAAGGCTGTACTAAACTTGAAATTTTATTTTCACCTAGACAGCTATAGACAGTATTGTAGACAATTTGATAAATTTTTTGAGAATCGACAAATTTAACTTGCAACTTAGATGGATGGACATTTACATCTATTAGATCTGGTTTTATATCTATCATCAAAACTACCAATGGGAATTCTCATGGAGATATTTGTCTGCTATAAGCATCCATAATTGCTTTATAAATTATCTTGTCTTGTATGGGCCTAGAATTAACATATATTTTTATATTTTCAGAAGATCAAAAACGAACATTTGGATCAGAAACAACTCACGCAATAACACAATCGTCATCAGAATGTTCCAAAGATTTCAAATTATTTTTCCAATCTTTCTTGTATATATCATTGATTCTATCTACCAAAGAGTTGCTTTCTTTTAAATCAAAAATTACTTTATCATTTTTTTTGAAAATAAAAGATTTGTTATAATGCCACAAAGACACATCGACAAAATAATTGTAACAATAATAAAACTCTGTCTGTGAAGACTTTAAAAATTTTAATCTAGCTGGCACATTATAGAAAAGATCCTCTACTGTAATCAAAGTACCATGCTTAAATGACACAGGCACATGATTTATTATCTGTTCTGTTCATCTTTTGGTAAGCTTAGTTCATATCTCACTATAGGCAGTTTTTGACAGAACTGTGATTTTAGAAACTTCTGCAATACTAGCCAATGCTTCTCATCTAAATCAATAACTAGATATAGTCATCAAGTCTTCATCTGTTTTTATCTTGGATGTAGCATACCTCTCTAAAAGTAAATCCATATCCGAAAGTTGTATTCATTCTCAATTATCTTGAATACTTATTAAATTTTTTCATCAATCTACTATATTTATTTCCAAACTATTTGCTCAAGCATCAAGACTATTTTCCACCAACTCTTTTAAAACATTAGCTGGTTTGTTTACTACTTCTCAAGCTTTTAGTCTATTTATCACATAATCTGGTAATCTATTAATTGCCATATTTTTAATACATAATAAAATATATTATTTATCAATATAATACAAATGCAATTATTTTTTATTTTTTTCTCTTGAATTTTCAACCAAGAATGACAAACTAGAATAGACGAAATATTTTTTTCAAATATCAAAAATAAACTAAAAACATTTAAAATAAGATAATCTATATATCTATGCGAAAAGATAAATTAGCTAAAATAATATTAAAACACTGAAATAAAATAAAATTTATTTGAGCATTTTTTGCTTTAATAGTGATGATAATAGCCACAAGAACATATATAAATTATAATACTATTATAGAAGCTATCGCAAAGGTAAATAATGATATAAAAATGGTAGAAGATGAAATCGCATATTCCAACAATTTTTTAAAACATTATCTAGATTCAGAGTATGCTGATTATTTTTTAGCCCATAAAAGCAATATATTATTTAATTGAGAATTTATAATAAGGTTTCAATCTCCTGTAGAAGAAGAAAGCAAAAAAAATAATATATCCAACCCAAATATAATACAAACACCTCAACAATCACGACAACACTTCATTAAATCAAAAATAAATAAAAAATAGGAATATTTGGAAACTGGTTTATTAGTAATTGGTTTATTTACTAGCCATTAGCCATTAGCTATTAGCTAATAGCCATTGGCTGAATATTGTAAACTATAATCTTATTTAAATCTTAAATAAAATTTAAAAATGAAAAAATTATTAATTCTAACTGTTTTATTATTTTCTATTACATTAGTATTAAATTGATGTTCAAAGAAAATAGAAATTATGGAATGAGACAAAGTCACAGTTTCTTATGATTCATTTTCTCAAGATGGAAAAATCATAGAAGAAAAACAAGAAATTACATTTGTTGTATGACTACAACAAACCTTCCCAGCTTTTGAAAAAGAATTGGTGTGAATGAGATTATGAGAAACAAAAGAATTCAATGCAACAGCTGAAGATGGATATGCTATCAAACATGAAAACAATAAAATTCAAGAAATCAACCCAACAGTATTCTCAAATATCGGAACAAATCCTATAATATGAGAACAAATATCTCTTGGTAAAATGAATGGATTAGTTTTGGATGTGTCTACAACGGCAGTAAGAATAGATTTCAACGAACCATATACACGTGAATCAGCTGAATTTAATGTAAAAGTTTTAGAAATTGAGAGAAATTAATAATGAATAAATCATTTATTTTTGATCGATCGTGAACTTTAAGTAATAATTTTGACTGTTTTTTTAAAGTATGTAATACTATATTCAAAGAATTAGACCATAAACCAATATCAAAAGAAGAAATTAAATTAAACTTTACAATTCCATATATGAATTTTTGGAATAAATATATTCCAGAACTATCAAAAGAAAAACAGGATTTACTTTACGAAAAATATATTCACACAGTATGAAAAGCTAAACTTTATCCAAATGTAAAAAAAATTATAAAAAAACTACATTTATTAAAAGCAAAAATCTACATAGTAAGCAGTGACCCCATTTCTAAACTCACAATTGAGATAGAAGACTCATGACTTAAAGGATTGTTTGAAAAAATAATCTGATGAGTACATAACAAATCAAATAGTATTTCATCAATAATTAAGAAGTTTGATTTAGATAAAAATAATGTTTATTATATTTGAGATACATCTGGAGATATAGAAGCAGGTAAAAATGTCGGTATAAAGACCATCTGAATATCACGATGATTCCAAGACAAAAATATATTAAAAAAATCAAAACCAGATTTTATAATAGATGATATAAAAGAAGTATTAGAAACAATATAATTTAATCTATTAATTTCAGAAAAATGGAAAAATATTTTTTCTTAGCACTAACATCTCTATATAGTATTTGATGAATAATAACCTTCTTGTGATTCGTACCAACCATGAAAGATTTGCGAAACAAAAAACCTAGTGCAAATATCACCACATACATTGTCTGGAGTGCAACTACATTATTCACATCATTATATGGAATATTTATACTAAAAGATTTGGTTTTTATTATAGTAATAAATTTACAGCTACTTGCTTGCTTAATAGTACTAATACTAAGACTTAGATTAAATTATAGAAAATAGAAATTATTTTACTCAAAAACCTCTTTTACTGGATCTTTAATTGAATATCAATCTAGAAACTCCTCTAAGTGAGGTTTTTTCTTTATCAACAAATCCAGACTAGATTCTAAATCTTCAAAAGAAACTGATTTAGGATATACATATGTAATAGGGTCCAAAAGTCATGTTGGTCTAATAATTTGCTCCACTATTTGATTAGATAATTCCATCTCATATTGTGCAGGAGTAGCAGAAAGAAAAATAGTTTTTGAATCGCTTTTCTGTTTTTGCAAAACCACAGACAACTGATTTTCTCCACGAGCTTTTGCAATTTTATCTGAATTGGCAATTACTTCCTTGTATGTATCAGACATATCATCCAAAACATCTTTATAATTTTCTTTATTATTTATTTTTTTCCAATTTAATATCATTTCAAGTTCTCAAAAATTTAATGGACGATGATCTACTGCAGAAGGTAATCTAAATCAATGTTTTACCAAATTTACTTTTCTTGATCTATCAGCCTGAGGCATAGCTTGAAGCTGAGGTACAGTCATATGAGATTCATCTATTATAAGACACATATCATCTGGAAAATAATCAAATATAGTACTTGGAGCCTCTCATGGTAATCTACGATCAAAATACATAGAATAATTTTCTATTCAATTTGCAAATCCAGTTTCTCTAATCATCCTGATATCATACTCTACTCTTTTTTTAATTCTTTCTGCTTCCACAAGCATTCACTTTTTTTCAAATTCTTTTACTCTCAAATCTTTTTCTATATTCATCTTTTCCAATATTTCTTCCAGATGAGAAATATCTTGTATAAACTGAGTAGCCGGCCAAACAATAACTTTGTGTGGATGTCATCAACCATAATATAACTGTCACATCTCATTTTCATCCACTAATTTCATAGTAGTAGAGTCTCTAAATTCTATCTTTTCCAATTGATCATCATTAAAAATACATCTATATACAAATCTCTCTGTACTAGTAAATATATCCAAAACTTCTCATCTAAAATCAAACATACCATGTTCTATTTTACCATGAACCGGCTTATATTGCATTTTGATAAGCTGTCATTTTAATTCTTTGAAATCATATTTTTTACCAATTTCTAAAATCAAACAATTCTCTTGAAAGAATCTTTTTTGTCATAAACCATAAAGAGATGATACTGAAGCTACTACAATCACATCTTGCCTACTAAGTAGTGACGCCATCGTGGCCAACCTATACATCTCAATTTCTTGGTTTATTGTTGCTTCTTTTTCTATATACAATCATTGAGCTGGTAAATATGATTCTGGCTGATAATAATCAAAATAAGATACAAAGTAATGCACAGCATTGTTTGGGAAAAAATGCTTTAATTCAGTTGCCAACTGAGCAGCCAAAGTTTTATTGTGAGATATAAGCAATGTTGGCTTGTTTAAATGTTGAATAATATTTGCTATAGTAAAAGTTTTACCAGTACCAGTAGCTCCCAATAGAGTTTGAATATTTTTTCATTTATCAAAACCATCAATAATTTTTTTTATTGCTTGAGGTTGATCTCATGCTGGTTTAAATTTAGATTTTAGTTGAAACATATTTTTATAATTTAATAAACAAACAAACTTATAAAAATAAAAAACTTTTTCTCAATAGAAAAAACCTCTTAGTTGTAATTCAACCAAGAGGCTTTTTTATAAAAAATTAGCTTAATTCCAACTCAAAGAAAAAACGACATTCTCTCTCTGCATTTTCATCCGAATCAGAACCATGGCAAGCATTTCGCTCTATATCCTCACCAAAAATGGCTCGAATTGTTCCTTCTTCTGCTTTTGAGGGATCTGTTGATCCAAGGAGTTTTCGAAAACTTTCAACCGCGTCTTCTTTTTCTAACACAATCGGTATTATATAATCCGATGTCATATATTCAACAAGTGATTGAAAAAAAGGTCTTTCCTTGTGAACAGCATAAAAGGTTTTAGCTTCTTGCTCCAATAATTTTATGTTTGCTTCAAGAATTATCTTAAAACCATTATCACGAATAATTTTTTTGATTTCTTCTGCTTTAGAAGTAAATCCTGGCTTAATTATAGCCAAAGTCCTGTTTCCAACATTTTCCATAATCTTATTTTTTTAGTTTTTATTAATTTTAACAAAATATTTTATATATAAATAAACAATAAAATCAATATTTTTACAAACAAAAAATCTCCAAGTAAATGGAGATCTTTTTTATTTTATATAATCAACATTATTCAGCTTTTTATGCAACTTTTTCATCTTTTTTAACTTCTTCAGCAGTTTCTTCTTTTTTTACAACAGGTTTAAATCTTTTTTCAATATCTTCTGGATTTTCAGCTACAACTTTTACAAAAACATCACCTTTGATATCTTTATACATAAAAGGTACAACATATTCTCATATAGTAGTGATTTTCTTTTTCATTTTAAAGAAATGATCTTCTACCTCTACTGAATATACAGATTTTACTAAATCTGCTATATTTGATGCATCAATTTTTGCATATAAAGTAGCATCTTTATTTACTTTACCAGTAAATACTAAACCTCCATCTTTTTCAATATTTTGCAAAAGACCTTGGAATCATGAAGCCTTATTTTCTCTTTCTTTTTGAGCAGCTTGCATTTTTTGAGCATATTTATTTACCATATCAGCTGTAGCAAGTACAGCCATGTTTTTTGGTAACAAAACATTTCTAGCATAAATAGGTTTTACTTTTACAATTTCGAACTTTTCTCAAAGATGTTTGTTTGCTTCCAACAAAATCACCTCTATAGTTCTGTTTGCTAAACTTCTTCTTGGCATAAAAAAAAATTAGTATCTAAAAATATAGAATTAGAAGTATATATAGGAATTTCAAATCAAATTGCAACAAAAATTTGAAAAAACATAATCTTTTGTTATAATTCAAGTATTTATAAAACTTGAAAAATATAAAAATGAATTGTAAAAAATGTACACAAAAAGAAAAAAACACATGTCCTTGTACATATCCAAATTGCCCTAGACATTGAGTTTGTTGCGAATGCATAGCCCATCATCGCAAAAAGAATGAATTACCAGCTTGTTATTTTTCAAAAGAAAAAGAAAAAACTTATGATAGAAGAATTGAAAACAGATAGCTTTAAAGTTCATCAAGTTATAAAGTAATAAAGTTATCAAGAACTTGATGAACTTGATAACTTTATACTTTTAACTTTTTAACTTA
The DNA here is from genome assembly GCA_964609035.1 of uncultured Candidatus Peribacteria bacterium. Taxonomy (GTDB): domain Bacteria; phylum Patescibacteriota; class Gracilibacteria; order Absconditabacterales; family Absconditicoccaceae; genus JALOAF01. The sequence goes on along the minus strand of CAZSQL010000011.1, from coordinate 10,710 downwards.
CTAAACCATGTTTTCTTTTTGTTCTTCCACCAATTTGATTGTCTAGTAAGTTTTTCTGAATCTTCAGAATTTTGTAAAAGTAATTTAACAGCCTCTTCCAAAAAAATTGTATTTTGACTACCTTTTGCAACAATCAACTTCTTTTTTTTATCTTTTTTTAGTTCTTGTTTTACAAAATTTCACAAACTAATAGAATCATCAAAAGAATGAACTAAAGACATATCAAATCAAATTTTTTCCAACTCATCTTTCAGATAGTTATTCATACTTTCTCAAACTAAAAATAGTTTGTCAGCCAAAGAGTGTACATATCATGCAACTTTTCTATGATCAGATTCTGTAAGATTTCAAAGCTCTCTCATATCTCAAAGCATAATCCATATATCGCGATCCAAAAATAGATCTTTTTTTATATTATGTACAGTATTTAAGACCTTTTTTACACTCAATGGAGAAGAATTATAAGTGGAATCAAACAATATAGATCAGTGACAACCATCAAATACAGAAAACCTACCAGATTGTAATTTATAGTCCAAAAATATTTCTTCAAATTTTTCAAATATAGATTGTTTACCATCTCTATAGTTTATAATATCCAATATAGCCAACGAAACTCATATATAACCATAATGAGCCTTTCATATAATATTAGTTGTTATATTTATATTTTTTTCCTTTATTTTTAAATCAAAATTAACCAATAATTTTTCATCATCATAAGAAAACTTTTCATTTTCAAAAGATATATCTCAATTACTATTATATCCTTCTGTTTGATAAGTAAGATAATCAATTTCAATATTTTTTGTTAACGACATAGCATAAATATCATCTATATTCAAAAATGCAAATTCCAAAGTATTTTCGATCATCTTTTTTTCTTCTTTTGCTATTGCATCAGGATGACCAAATTGCAGAGAATGTACAGAGTCTATAGCAGTAAACACACCAATATTGGGTTTTGCTATCTCCAATAAAAATTCCATCTCCAATGGACGATCTATTCAATATTCCAAAACTAGTATATCATAAGGTTTTTTTGAAAAAAGGAATTTAATAAATATATTGAAAAAAGTTTTTATAAATCAAAAAAATGAAGGGACGAACTCCTCTATTTCAAATATAGAAAGTGATAGTCAAAGCTCTCAATTGAAATTTTTACTAGAAGTATATATTTTCTTATTGTTTATAAATTTACATAAAGTTTGATATATTATCATTCTAGCTGAAGTTTTACCTACACTTCAATTAATTCAAACAATAAAAGGTTTGTGTTTTTTGATATATTTATTTGCCAAAAAAGCTAATATTTTATAATATAGTACTAAAACTTTCTGTTTCATAACAAACAATTAATTTAAATTTAAAATTTATTTTTTTGACAAAGTTTTTAAATTTCTGTTTTTAATTTTTTTAAAGAAATTAAGTAAAGATTTTAATACTGAATTTGATATATTAAATCACCTTTCTTCTTGTTGTTTTAATTGTTCTTTATCCTCTAATAGTAGCGTAATAATAACAACTATAGGTACTGCAAGTAAAACTCAAAAAAATCACATAATCATTCATCAAAGAACCATTGATATAAATATCAAAACCGAACTAACTCATAAAGCTTTATTCATAAATAACGGTGTCAAAACACTTCATTGTATAACATTTACTATATAGAGTATTCATACAGAAAGAAACGAAACCCATATAGTATTATAAAGTAATCCAACAATAAATAATATTGTACCAGATATAAATGGTCATATGTATGGAATAATGTCCAATAATCATGTGAAAACTGCTATTCAAAGTTTATTCGGTATTTCAACTCCAAACCATCACATAATAATTAAGGCTAGCCACATAGCAATACTAATAAAAAGACTCATAGCCAATCTCGCCTTAAGCCATATACCCAACTTTTTATACATTTTTTGTATTTTAAGATAACTTGTATCATAATTATCTTTTCATCATAATTTAGCTAAGAATTTTATTGTTATATCTTTTTCTACAGAGAACAAAATTGCCAAAGTAATAAATATTCAAAAATCCACTAAAAAATTTGTAAAACTAGATACAAATCAAATTATAATAATACCTGCCTTTGTTATATATTCCTTTCACAAAGATATAATTTCCGAAAGATTTTGTTGTAAAGCATTTTGAATTTGTGACAAAAAATCAGAATTACCAAAATATTCAAAAAAATAGTCTTTTAGGGATTCAGGCAATATATGCATATTTCTGATCATATTATCGACTCAATAGATATTTAGATCTTTTTGAAAATCAGCTAAATAATTAAGTCATATAGACACCAATTCAATGGTCTGATTTATTAAAAATGGAACAACTATCAAAAATAATAAAACTAATGATAATATAAATATTAAATATGACACAAATATAGATAATCACCTTTTAAAACCTATATATTGAAACCAAAAAATAAGAGATTCAACTATCATAGATACTATATATGCAGAAATAATCATAAAAATAAAATTTAGAGTATTGTATGCAAAATAACCAATAATTCATACTAATAAAGCACATAACCAAAATTTTATCATTTTTTTATCACTTCGTCCATCTGTTTTAATTAAATTATCACTTATAATTTCTGAATCTTTTTTTATACTGACCAGAGAATTTTCAATTTCATGTAATTCTTTTGTTTCATTTTCCAATTTATCTTCCATATTTTTTAGTTTATTAGAAAAAAAACTTTTCAGATTTTTAAATGGATTAATGTTTATTTTCATAACTTACTCAAAAAGAATAAAAAACTTTTTTCAAAATCTTTTAAAATATAATGATTTGTGGTATGTTTGTCAAACTTTTCAATTTGACTTTTTAATTCTCATATATTATTTTTGTTTATACTTATAAATATCTTGTAAAACTTACCGTTTATAGATTTTTCAATAAAGTTGTTGTTTTGTAAATAAGAGATAATCTGTCTTTTCAAAGACGACCTATGAACAGCCTTTTTGTTGTACTTTAAAGGGATATTAATGGAAATTTGATTGTATTTTAAATTTGGATATTGATCAAAATAAAAAAATCAAAAAAACTTAGTAGAAAAATACTTTCTTTTTCTCACTAAAAAGTTCACATCTTTTCATTTTAATCTAAATCTTGTTTTAAACATTATGTTTTATTAGGAATTAGGAATTGGGAATTGGGAATTATGAACTTAATAATTTTATAGACTTTAAGACTTGATGACTTTAGACTTGATGACTTTAGACTTTATGACTTTTAGACTTTATGACTTGATGCCTTTCTGCTCTTATCCAATTTCATTCTTTTAGATTTCAAAGTTGAAATTGACCTTCTCTAACCCTTTGTAAATCTATAACCTTATATCATAGACTTTTTAAAATTCTACGAATATGTCTTTTTTTTCATTCTCAAAGTATGATTTTTACAAAAAACTTTCTTTTTTCTTCAAAAAATTTAGCAGTCTTGATATTGAGCAATTCTCATTCATCCATAATTCATTTTTTCATTTTTTTATAGTCATTAGATGAAAAGCTTCTATCTATTTGAACTAAATATTCTTTTTCTATATTATTACTAGGATGCTGAAATTTATCCACTAATGAAGAATTGTTTGTTAAGATTAGAAGTCATCTACTATCTTTGTCCAATCTACCAATATAAAAGTAATTTAAGAAATTTTTTGGCAAAATATCATATATAGTTTTATTATGTTTATCATCCTTAGAACAAACAAATCAAACAGGCTTATTAAACAAAATAACATCTAACTCACTTTCAACATTATCAATCTTTCTTTTAATTTTCATAGATCTTATTTCTAAAATATCTCAAACATTCAAAGTTTGAGAATAGGATTGTACAAATTCATTGTTTAACAAAACTTTTCAATCTTGAACTAAAGAAACAAATTTTCTTCTAGAAATACCTAAATTTTCTTGTACATATTTATTTAAACGAAGACCCATATAGTTAAAAAAACAATCTAAAATAACAGTATAATAAACAAATACACAACAAATTCAAAATTATTCTTTATTACAAATTTCTTCATATTTATTTTGCAAGATACATAATAACACACCAAACCGAATAGTTAGGATGGATGAACAATTTATATGTAATATCCAAACAAATTCTATATATGAAGGATTGTTGTGATAGTAAATATATATCTTCAATTAATCTTTACTGCTCAGAATTAAAGGAGAATATATACAGACTGCTTCTAGAAGCTTTAAATTCAACCACGCATTATGCGAGAAAAGAAATTAAAGACCTACCTAACCTGTTTACCACAGACAGTACTATAGTATAGCATCTTATTGTTTTATATATTTATATATAAAAAAAGAACAATTTCTCAATTGCTCTCTTTTATTTTTATCCTGACTTATTTCAAGATATGTTGTAATTATTCTACTTCAACTTCTTCTACTACAGCTTCTTCTACTACAGCTTCTTCTACTACAGCTTCTTCTACAACTTCTTCTTCTACAACTTCTAAATCCATAGCAACTTCTTCTTCTACCACAACATCTTCTAATACATTTTCTTCAACTTCTTTATTCATACAACCTGCAACTAATAAAGTAGCTAAAGCTAAAACAAAAACTGTCAATAAACTTTTTTTCATTATTAAAAATTTACAAAATAAAAATACAAGGAACATATAAATAAATATAAGCATATTGCAAGAGAAAAATTTTTTTTCTTTTGAAAAATACAATAAAATTATTATATATGAGATCATAGCACAAATTTTATAAATATATACCCGATTTTAATGTCAAATATTACTATAAATTTTGAGAAAATAAAAACAAAATATAAAAAGATATATAACTTTTTTTTCAAACATATCATATATTTAATAATAATTATAATTTGAACCACCAAAATAATCAATATTTTTTCAGAAAGGACTATTCTAGATAAAAATGACAATTTTATGGTAGAAAAAGCTAAACTTATCTGAGAATTCAACAAAAAATTAAATCAAGAGATAAACAATAAAGATATAAAAATACACATAACCAACGGGACATTAGACAGTAACAAAGACCTTCTAATCTCTATAGACAACTTAATATCATACAAATGATTTATCTTACCAAAAAATGTCTTCATATACCAAACCAACAAAATAGAAGACATAAATTATTTTGACAACAATGATTATGATATAAAAAAGTTAGAAAGCCTTGCTAGAAACACAATATTCACCAATTTAGATACTATAGACAAATCATTTGTACAAAATACATCCTTACCTATAATAGAAAATATAGAAAATACATTTTACACAAAATGTATAAAACAAAATAAAATATTCAAAAAAACTTGTGATTACTACACAAAAAACTTCTTGAATACATTTTTTATATATAATATAAACAAAGATTATATTGGGATACAAAATATATTTAACTTATTATCAAAAACAAAATATAAAAAAGATTTTTGTGAATGAATTAAAAAATACACAATATATTCAAAAGACACAAATAATGAACTAGAAACAATATTTCAAAAATGTTGAAAAGAATATCTACAAACATTTAAAGATTTAAAGAATTTTATAGAAATACAAGATCAATTAAACAAATGATATATAAACTCATCAATTTATGAAAACAAAAACTTAAATAGCTATAAATTAATTTCATTTCAACAAATCATTTACAACGATTTACATCAAAACACGATCAACAACATACGTTTTGAAGCATACTTTAATTATTTAAAAAATATACTAAAAAACAACAGTGAAATAGACCATATTTATTTAGATCTAACATATCGATTTAATAACAACTATCTAATAAATATTTTAAATAAAAATAAATATAAAGTAAGCGAAAGAAAAAAAACTGAAATAGAAAATATAATAAGAGACTTAAATACAATCAACAATTGAAGCAATTTAGAGTGATATATGTGATTAAAAAAACTATTAACAAACAACAACTTACAGAAAGTTTATCAAAGCGAAGATTTGATAGAATATTCAGAATTATCTGAAATATGAATTCTACTAAAAAATCTAAAATCTTTATCATTTTTAAAAATAATAAACGAAAAAGCTTCAGATGAAAAAATTAAAATAAGCTGATATTTTTCAATAAAAATAAAAGATTGATTTATACCTTTATATTTATGATTTATAATTGATAAAAACTGATTTGTAGAAAACATAAACATAAACGAATATACTGATCTCAATGAAACTGTATGAAACATAATAAAACAAAAAAAATATACAATAACAGAAATATACCAGTATATACAAAACAATATAAATATCTTTCTTTCAAGCGATATTATATCAACTTGTGAACTAATAAAAAATAGGATAGAAAACTACAAAGACAATAACAAACAAATAAATTACATAGAACTAAGTAATTGTGATCAAGAAAACATAAGTATAATTAAAGAAGAAAAAGAAGACAAGGAAACAATCAAATTATTTTATAAAATAAAATTAAACAATTTTAATATTTTAGATATAAAAATATCAGATAAAAATCTAGAGAGTGAAATATTAGAGTATTTAAATGATATAAATACAAATCACATCACAATACCAAACATCATTCAGCAAATAATCTCTTATAAAAAAGAACAAATAAGCACAAAACAAGAATGAAGTAACCAGATAATAATGGCTATTGAAGATTTCCAAAAATATCTATCAATAGTTCCAAAGGATATTTCAGAATCAAATTGAGATATATTGGTAGAATTTTCAATAAAAAACATAAACTTTATATGATCATACAATATAGAAAAGAAAAATCTCTCAAATATATATTTCAAATACAATAAACAAAATGAAAAAGACCCAGAAAACAATATAACTCAAAATGATTTATTGATAAAAAACTTTAACATTATTTTAAACGATGACAATGAAAACAAAATAAATAGTTTTGTAATAAATCCCCTAGATTATATAAAAAACATAGATCCTATAAGCATCATAAATTATGAAAAATTAAAATACAAATAGAATTATAGCCAGAGGTAGGAAGGCCTGTCTACCGATAGGTAGACCTGCCTAACGCAGGAAGGTTTCTAAAGCGATTCGACATAAATCAAACATTTTAAAACATAAATCACAATAATGTATAAGAAGTTTTCACTAGAAGAAATAAAAAACATAAAAAATAATTTTGTACCACATCTATACTCTATAGTAAAAAAAGAGAGATGCCAATGAATAAATGATTTAGTTAAGCATATTTTTAAAGAATGAAACAGTGTCTACTATTTTGAAAGATGAGACCCATTCTTTAAAATATCTATTAACAACAATATATTAGAATTTACAGATGAAATAGAAAGAATACAATTATTTTTGTCTACTGATGAAAAATCAAAACTACAAGAGATACTAAAAACTTACATAATAAAAAAAGAAAGACAGTTGTGACAAAGATCAATAGAGCAAATACTATTCGACGAGTTTAAAACATGAGATTACAACTTAATATTAGATAAACCTTACATAGTATACGATATAGAAACTACAATGTGAGTATGAGACAATCTAGATTCTTATAAATTTTTATTAGCATACTCTATGAAACCAGGATATGAAAAAATGGATTATTATTATATAGACCACAATAATTTAAATGATTTTGCAAAAACATTAATTGAGTTTGATTGATACATAATATGATTCAATAGCTTTGCATTTGACAATCCAATAACCATAAAACAATGATGATTTACTGAAAAAGAATTAGAAAAAATAAACAAAAAAAGTTTAGATATATTTCAATTCATACGAAATATATCATGAAAAAGAATTTGACTTAACAAATTATCAGAAGCATTAATATGAATACAAAAAACATTGGAGTCTGGAGCAGAGTGAGAAGTTTTATGGAAAAAATACAATGAAACATGAGACAAAAAATATCTTGAAGAATTTAAAAAATATTGTAAAAACGATGTAAGAATGACAGCATTTGTACTGCTATATTTACTACACTTCAAAAAAATATTTATAGAATGAGAAGAAATAAGTTTTAAAATAGATGACTTTGTAAGATTAGCCAAACCAAAATCAAATATAGAAAATGAAGATAACAATAAATTTAGTAATCAATCAATTTTTGAATAATGAAAATAAAAAAAGATTTAGAAAATTTTTACGATAAAGAGGCTGAAAAGTATTATTTTAGCAGAAAAAAATATCGAGCCGATTGATATATAATTTTAGATGAGATTAAAAAAAATCCAAAAAAAACAATATCAATATTGGAATTTTGATGTGGCTCATGAAGGCTGATATCATTTTTAAATGCAAACTTAAAAAATAAAAAAATTGTATATACTTGAATAGATTTATCCAAAAAATTAATTGAATTTGCATCCAAAGATAATCCAAACAACAATTTTATACATGATGATATATACAATTATATTAAAAACACAAAACAAGAATCTTTAGATTTTATAATATGAATAGCTAGTTTTCAACATATACCAAATCAAAAAGAAAGAATATATCTAATTAAAAGCTTTTATAAAAGTTTAAATTATTGATGAAAATTGATAATGACAAATCGATCTATATCAAAACGATTTATAAGAAAACACTACAAGCCTTTAATAAATTCATTTTTAAAATATATATACACAATTTGAAATTATAATCGAAAAGATCTTTATATACCACGAAAAAATAAAAACCAAATAAATAAAAGATATTATCACATGTTCACAAAAGGTGAAATAGAAAATTTAACTAAAATATGATGATTTAAAACAATATTATTGACACATATAGACAGAAGATGACAAAAAACAAAAGTTCGAAAAAATTCAAACAACACAATATTTGTATGAGAAAAAAATGTTTAACAAATATTAAGTTGAAATTGTAATAAATTTAAATATTTTATTATTGTTTCATATTTATTTTAATAAAAAATGAGAAAATGAAAAAAAAACAAGTTTTATTATTGTTGCCTATGATCTTAATTTTATCTTGATGTAATTTAAAACAAGAGAATATTTTAGAAAAAATAGATAACACAACATGAGAAGTTGTAGACAGTAAAGAATTAGAAAATAATGATACTAATTATTATGAAAGTAAATCTGGAAACTTTTCATTAAACTTTCCAAAAGAATGGACATTAAAAGAAAATGAATATTGATTTGATACTATAATATTTACACCAAAAGATGATGAAATAAATGAAAACGTATGAATAAGTGTCCAAAAATTACAAAAATTTTTGAGTGTTCAAGAGTACTATGAAGAAACAATTTCTCAACTAAAAGACACATTGATATGATTTAAAGAAATAAAAAGTGAAGATATAAATAAATGAACATTGAACTGAAAAAAAATAGAATACGAACATAAGTCAGATGATAAAACATTATATTCTCAACAAAGTTTTTTGATTTCACCAGAAAATATAGTTTACTCTATAAATTATACAGCAACAAAAAACACATTTAAAAATTTCATAAAATGAGTAGAACTAATTTTAAATTCATTTGATGTCAATAAATAAATTTATATTAAAAATTTTATAACAAATGAAAATTCTAGTTATAAATTCATGAAGTTCTTCATTGAAATTTGAGGTTTTTGATATGCCCAAAAAAAACAGTTTATGAAAATGATCAATAGAAAGAATATGATTTAAAGACAGTATAATAAGTTATAAAAAATGAAAAGATATCATAAAACAAAAAAAAGAAATCAAAACACATGAAGAAGCATTAAGCGAAATTGTGAAATTTTTAAAATGATGAAAAAAACCTATAATAAAAAATTATAAAGAAATATTGGCAATTTGACATAGAGTGGTACATGGATGAGAAGAATTTTCAGAATCTGTTGTAGTGACAGATGAAATAAAAGAAAAATTAAAAGGACTAATACCTCTTGCTCCATTACACAATCCTGCAAATATTATGGGAATAGAATCTGTGGAAGAAATACTTCCAGGAATCCCAAATATAGCTATTTTTGATACTGCATTTCATCAAAGCATAAAAGAAGATAAGTTTTTGTATCCAATACCATATAAGTATTACGAAAAATATAAAATTAGAAAATACTGATTTCATGGCACTTCACACAAATATGTATTTAAAAAAGCATGTGAAATTTTAAATATAAATAAAAAAACAGACAAAACAATAAGCTGTCATCTATGAAATTGAGCAAGTATAACTGCAATAAAAAATGGAAAAGTATTTGACACATCAATGTGATTTACTCCACTAGAATGAATAATGATGTGAACAAGATCTTGAGACATTGATCCATCAATAATATCTTTTTTAATAAAAAATGAAAAAATAGATATAGACAAAGTAGACACAATACTAAACAAAGAATCATGATTACTTTGAATATCAGAAGAATCAAGTGACATGAGAGATATATTGAACATGTCTAAAAACTGAAATAATAAAGTGAAGTTAGCACTATCTATGTATACAGATAGAATATCAAAATATATTTCCTATTATATATGTTCTATGAATTGAGTTAATAATATAATTTTTACATGATGAATATGAGAAAACTCTCCAATAATAAGAAAAATGATAATCGAAAAATTAAAATACTTTAACATAAAATTAAATTCAAAAAATAATAAATTAATATGAGAAGAATGACTAATATCAGATAAAAAATCAAAAATAAAAATACTAGCA
>CAZSQL010000010.1:0-31367 GCA_964609035.1 uncultured Candidatus Peribacteria bacterium | reverse complement strand
TTTTAACTTTCAACTTTCAACTTGTAACTCACGGGTATCTTTTTGGTATTAAATCATTCGACAATACAATAGAAAACATAGTTCAAATAGAACAAAAATATGATTTTGATTTTCCTATAGTTGCATTTATATTTGATCCTCGAGATGAATGAAAAATCTCAAATATATTAAATAATGTGAATGATAAATTTTGAACAAATAAAATATATCATATAAGTTTGTCTCCCAACAATTATTCTGCCAAACAAGTATCTGAATGAATTTTTGATGAAAATTATAAGAAATTTTTTGAATTAATAAAAAATAATGATATTAAGGTAATTTTTAGGACAATGCATGAAATGAATGGATGACGATATCCTCGATGATCTCATCCAGAAAATTTTAAAAAAGCACGGATACATGTGCGAAATCTGTCTAGAGAAGCTTGATTGGACCAAAAAAATATACTATTCAATATGTCGGTTAATCATCGAGATATGCCCACAAAATGAATACCATCTCAAAAAGCATCATTAATAACATGTAACCAAAAAAATAAATTCACAGAAATAGAAAATAAAATATTTATATCTACATGACAAAAAACAGAGAATATAGAAAAGAAAGTCACAATACCACAGTCTAAAATAGATAAAATATTAAAAAGACCTATTAAATACAATATCATAAAAGAAACTATTCAAGTAGATTATCCAATTTACAAGACAGAAATAGAAAAAAAACAAAACTGCGATACTTTTGAAGATTATTATCCTGGAGACAAATATATAGATATAATGTGAGTAACATTTTATAATCGATGAAAAGCATGATACAATAGACATCGATTATCTCCAGAACAAATATTAAATGACAAAAATCGAGACACTCTCAAAAGATTAAAATCATTTAAAAAACCAATATTTATAGATGAAGTCGCAACTACTGCTGTACGATATAGTTGACCATATAATCAACAATCTTCCCAACAGTCTTACATAAATGATTATAATTACAAAAATAATCGACTTGTAGCTCTCAAAAATTTTATGTTAAGAAATCCTGAAATACTAGGGATGGTTTATTTTAATATAGATTATACTCACTGACTAAGTCAATGGATGATTTGAGAATCAGATCGAGCAATTATCAATCTAAACAACAACAAATTCTACACATGAACTTATGAATTATACAATAGTCAATCAAAATCCAATAAAATATTTAATCTATTCAACAATACAAATTTAGAAAAATCGGAAAAAATAGAAAATAGTAATGCCAAATTATTGGCAGATTTGTTAATAGAGAAATTTGGAGTAGAGGAGTCAAAAAGAAGGATTGAATCAATATTAAACATTACAAACAATGTTAATTTAAAAACATTATTAGAAGACGTTTTACAAATATTAAACATATAATGAAAAGAACAAAAATAATCGCTACAATATCAGATATAAATTATTCCGAAGAAAAAATAATATCATTGTATAATGCATGAACCAATATACTAAGATTCAATTTTTCTCATGCTTCACATGATGAAGTTTTAAAAATACTAAAATTAGTAAATAATTTAAATAAATCATGAAAAACTAATTTAAGTACGTTATTAGACACCAAATGACCAGAAATTAGAACACATAAATTAGAAGAAAAAATAAGCATAAAAAAATGAGAATATTTTAGAATATTTGTAAATGAATCATTATTATCCCAAAGAACAGATATTTTTTGTGACTACGAACACTTGATAAATGATGCAAAAATAGATGATATAATAATTTTGGACTCATGACTTTTAAAAGCCACAATAAAAGAAATACATCCAGATTACTTAATTATAGAGTCATTGAATGATCACATAATATGATCAAAGAGACATATAAACTTACCATGAAGGAAATTAAAGTTGCCATGAATTACCGAAAAAGATAAAGAAGATATAATATTTGCTATAGAACATAATATGGATTTTATAGCAGCATCTTTTATCAGATCAAAAGAAAATGTATTAGAAATAAAGCAATTATTAAAAAAACATAATGCCGAGCATATACAAATTGTATCCAAAATTGAAAATGAAGAGGCCTTGGAAAATATAGAAGAAATAGTAAAATCATCAGACGGTATTATGGTAGCTAGATGAGATTTATGAGTAGAAATAGAAATATCCAAATTGCCATTTTATCAAAAAGAAATTATGGATATGTGTTTTAAATATTGAAGAACAATTATAGTAGCGACAGAACTATTAAAAAGCATGGTCCATTCTCCATTTCCCACAAGGGCAGAAGTATCTGATGTATATAACTCCGTTATACTAAGGACAGATTGCGTAATGTTGTCAGATGAAACAGCTATTGGTAATTTCCCAATCCAATCATGTCAAATGATGAGTGACATAATAATAGAAGCAGAATCACACACAAATAATAAACATAAAGATTTTGAAATAACATTTACAGACAATTATGCCATAGATAAAAAAATGGTAGCAAAAAATGCACTACTAATAGCAGATGAAATAAAAGCAGATTATATTTTATTGTTTACAAATTCATGATTTTTAGCTAAGATAGTATCTGGATTTAAACCAAACCATAAAGTATTTGCCTTTACAAAAGATGAGCATATACTTAGATCATTAAATATATTATATGCTATAAAACCATTCTTGATATGAGAACGATGAAATTATCCATTAGAAGATGAAAATAAAGCAATCTCTATTTTAACAGAAAAATGACTTATAAAAAAACTAGATAAAATAGTTATAATAAATGATATAGTAGATTGAGAAGCAATATCACCTTATGTAAAGATAGTAAATATATAAAAATATATTGCATAACCCATGAATAGACCAAACCTTTATGATTATCTAAAGATAATAGCAATAACAACAATGATAACAGATCATGTGTGATTCTACTTTTTTCCTGAAATCACAATTTTAAGATTTATTTGAAGAATAGCATTCCCATTATTTCTATTTCTAGTTTGATTTTCAAACTCATACAAACGAAGACGAGATATATTTATACGATGAATACTAATACAAACCATATCAGTAATTATATTTTTTAAATACTGAATTTGATATGTTTGATTAAATATTTTACTTGGTATAGTCTTGGGAAGATCTATCTTGCAAATATTCAAAAAATATTTTTCAAACAAAATATATTTTCTACGAATAATAACAATAATATCTTTTGTATTAAATCCATTTACTACAAATATCATAGATTATGGGATGCTTAGCATCATTTTTGTCATATTTGGTTATCTAACCAGACAAAAAAATAAATACTATCTAATATATTGAATTATTGCAATGTCTGTTCTTTTTATACAAAATCTAACAAATTTTAGATTTGATTTAAAATTATGAGAGTGGAGTATAACCTTTCTTTGAATAATTTACACACTTATGACAATAGTTTTTAAATTAATATGACAAAAGAATACAACAATGAAAATAACAAGAAATATCGATAAAATAACATTATTTATATCCAAAAATGCTCTCAACATCTACATAATACACATAGCCATCTTTTCAGTAATATATTTTATATCTAAATTTATATAAACAAAAAAATATCAACTATTCCCTTTCTTTTTAATGGAGTTGTGAACTTTGTTATAGATAAATTAAACATTAGTTCTTATAAGTTATTTGAGCCCTTTAATATTCTTGAAAAGAGCAATAATTCACAATGGCGGAAGATGGGGGATTCGAACCCCCGTTACCTTGCGGCAAACACCGTTTCCAACGGTGCGCGTTCAACCACTCTGCCAACCTTCCATTTTTTTTAACCGAGCTTGGTTATACAATTATATATGTTTTTTTCAATCAAAAATTTATTCAATTCATAAGTCAGCAGAATATTGTATTGTATCCAATGAATTTTTTTCATCAATTGATTTTACAATCTCCCTTATTGTTTGAGGAGTATAAGACCTTTCATGCAACAAGATTAGATCTCAATCTTTCAATTTCTTTATTTTATCTAATTCTGGATATCATATCCAATCACGCAAATCTACATCCATACGCCAAAACATAGGTTTTTCATATCATAAAGAATCCAATAAAATATATACTTGATCACGATATAAATTAGAAGGCTCTATTCCATAAGGATATCTTATATACTTATTTTTTTGTTCTATTCATGCGGCATTATAAATAGAAGATATTATAGAATCTGATTTTACTATTTGATATTTAGCTTCATCAAAATTAAGATTTTGAAAATTTGGATGAGAATAACTATGATTTCATATATGATGTCACATTTTTAGTATTTCCACAAGTTCTTTTTTTACTTTCTCGTTAATTCATCTAGCAACTACAAAAAAAATTCCTTGATAACCCAAAGAATCTAAAGTTTTTGCAATCTCAGTAGTGTATTTACTAGGTCCATCATCTATAGTAAACAATACATTTTCTCTAGTTTTTTTTAAAATTTCTTTTTTTTCTAGACTAGGTTCTGATATGTTAAATTGTGGTAATTTTGTATTCGATGAATTTTGTATATCAAAATTGGGGGACGAAACCAATCCAGCCATCATAGTCAATCATAACAAACATTTTTTCATTCAAAAAAAACAAAAAATCTAAAAACTGAATTTTTATTTTTTGTTTTTATTTTATTTCTTTTATTTTACTTCTCAATCTTATTTTCTAATTTATTACGGCATCATTTACTGCACAAATTAGTTCTAACTCAGCCCTGGCATACCTCCACCAGCCATCATGCTAGCCATATCATTTGGATCAAAACCAAGAATTTCTTTTGTTTTTTCAGCTACTACTTCTTGTGCCTTTACTTGAGCTTTTTGAAAAGTTTTTACTATAATTTCTTCTAGTTCCGATTTTTTACTTGGATCCAATAATAAAACATCATTTATATGTATGTCTCTTAATTTCATTTCTCAAGTAATATCTACTACTACCGCTCATTCTAATTCTTCACCACCAGAAATATATTTTCATTCTTTTGCTCTAATAACCAAATTTTGTAAAGCCTTTTGAAGAGTTTTATACTTGTCATACATTTTTTTCATTTCCCCAATTTTTCCAAACATCTTTTTTATTTTTTACAATTTAAAATAAGTCTTTTGATTATATTAAATACAATTCAATTTTCAAGAATTTAATTGTTTTTTATAATAAAATATAATGATTCCGCATCAAACAACAGATCCTGAAATCTATATTCATCCAAAATACTTGTAATCTTGGAATAGTTTGGATAAATAAATTTTATATTGAAATCTTTAAATTTATTATTTATAAATAATTCATAAAAGTCTGATTGAAATATATCTATTATAAAAACAATATTTTTGGATTTAAAATCAATATCATTTAAATCAGCATTTAACTTATTTAAAATAAATATACCTGGGAATATCCCATTTTCATTTAATAGATGATTAGTTCTAATAACTTCTGGCAACATTGATCAAGTAGTAACTACGGTCATACTTTCTCAATCAAATCACCTACTAGTCATATCAATAAAATCTTTAACTTGGCTATCATCAGAAAAATTCAATGGCAAGTCATTTTTATTTATCCTAACATAACATTTACCATCAAGTTCTAAATAATTTAAAAAAGAAATTAAATCGCAAGGCTCATAAATATCTATATTATAATCTAACAATTTTACGATATCAGTGTTTGAAATAGAAAGCTTATTACCAAAAGAATTGATTCAAAAATTCATATCTAATATACAAATTTCTTTCATATCAAAAAAATTTACAATATTATCATACAACAATTTATCTAATATAAATAATATTTTTTTTGATTTATCAATATTATTTAAATCTGATATATTATTAATTTTAATAAATCATTCCAAATTTCAAAAATCAAAATCCGAAACTATTCGATCATAATATCATTCTATTTTTTCAAAAATTTCTCAACTTTTCACAAAATCAACTAAATTCACCATTTCCATAATAAAACACAATTAATAAGTAAAAAGTTTTCAAGTTTTCAAGTTTTCAAGTTTTCAAGTTTTCAAGTTTATACTTGATAACTTTTTACTTTATACTTTCAAACTAAATGTTATTTCTCAATAAACGAATATCAAATCAAAAACTTACCAACTTCAGAAAATATCTTACCAGCAGTTTGAGCTCACCACAAAGTTTGCCTAGGTCTACGAACTTGAACTACAACTATGTATTCTGGATTTTCTTTAGTTACCAATCAAACAAAAGAAGCATTTGTCCATCACAAACCTTGCATATATCTTCATCTAAATGATATTTGAGAAGTTCAACTTTTTCATCACAATGTAAATCATTCAATTCTCATCATCTTTACATAATCTGGATTTGCCTCCATGATAGTAAACAAAGCATCTTTTATCTCTTCTGCTGTTTCTGGTCTAAAGATCTGTCTTAATACTTGAGGTTTGTTTTCATTATATTTTCATGTTTTTTTGTCATATGTTCAAGCAAGTATAGTAGGCTTTATATAATAACCACCATTTACTATAGCTCAATAAGCAGCAGCAATTTGAATTGGAGTAGTAAGTAATCATTGACCAAAAGAATTATTTAAATATCTAGCCATAGAAACGACAGTAACCAAATCCATAGAACCAGGATCTTCTCAAGCTAACTCAATATTTGTCATCTGGCCAACCCCTAACTTATTTAAATAATTATAAAAATTATTTTTCCCGACGGCTTGTACTATTCTTACCATTCATATATTACAAGAATATATAAAAGCATTCATAAAAGATTTGTCTCACATACAATTTTTATTATCAGCATTCTTGATTGTAAACTGACCAACTTTTACTTCACCAGGATCATTATAAAAATCATAAAGACGAATTTCATCAGTGTCAAGTCATATAGCTACTGTAAATGCTTTAAATATACTTCATGGCTCATATGCCATTGAGATATTTTTATCTACAAAAACCTGTGGACCAAAAATATTTTTTGTAATATATTTTTTTATCTCTGGATCCACTCTTTCTGTAGTAGTCGCCAATTTAATTTCACCTCATGTTCTAATATAAACAGGTATATCCATATAAGTCTCATTATCCACAATGAAAGATGCATCAACTCATAAAGGTTGTAAAGTATAAACATCATTATAATTGTTTGGATCGAAAGAAGGGTAGTTAACTGAAGCTTTTACTTGTCAATTATTTGGATCATAAATCAAAACACTGACAGAATCCGCTCTCAAGCTTTCTTGTCGTTTTTTTGCTATTAACTCAACTTCTTTTTGTATTCACATATCTATCGTCAAATAAACATCATTACCATTTACTACGTCTTCTATTTCAAATTCGTTTGCTCAAACTCATCATATCCAAGCTGAAGCACGACCTATGATTTTACCATCTTTACCACGCAACATATCATCAAAATATTGTTCTATACCATAAAAAGAAACTCAATTTTTATCTACATATCACAAAACATTAGACAAAAAAGAACCATAAGGATAATATCTACTAGTAAATGTTTCCAATCATAATCAGTGTAATACAGGAATTTTATCCTTGGTTCGTTCTTTATAATATTTCAACTTTAAATCTCTAACCATCTGAGCAACAATTGGATTAACATTAGATAATAATTTAACATACCTGTTTTCTTGTTCATAAAAATTTTTATCAAAATTAGCATAGTTTGATAAATATCAATATTTATTCAACAGATTCTTTAAAGGAGCTCACTCTCTAGATACATTTGATATATTTTTTGGAACTACATATACATAATTATCATACTTTATATTTATATATCTTAAATTTAATCATTTTAATTCTTCTAAAAAATTTCTATTTGAAAAAAATCAAATATAGTTTTCTTCTTTTATACCAATTTGGATTCTTTTGTCTAATGCTCATTTTATAAGACTTTCAGCAGCTCAAGTATTAAAACCAGATAGTATAGTATCGATTTGATTATAATATCATGTCCAATCATAAGAGTAATATCAATCACTAACTATACCACTTCACATATAAAAAAACTCAGGAGTCTTGGGCAATAAGTCCTTTCTAGCAAACAATTCAAGATTTTTTATACAATCTATTTTTTCAAGCTTATCCATACCATTTAGCTCACATAAATGTGTGAATACTACTGGCCAAAACAATTCTATAAAACGCTCTTTATCTCATATAAACTTTGGATCTACAAAAACATTGTGCATAGATATATTTTCAGTCAATTTTACTTCATTATTTGATTTATCATATGCAAATATACTTCATCTATCAGCTTTTAAAAATGATTGACTAACATGCTGCTTATTTAATATATCATCATATTTCTTATAATTTACTATTTGTACAAAAAACAACCTAATAAATAGAATAAAAAATAATCAAAAAAATATAGCAAAAACAAAAAATTCAGGAGAAAAATAAAAATCTCTAAGGAATTTATTGTGTTTTAGCTTTTTTTCTATAAATTTTTTGAACATAAAAAGAAAAAAAGAGAAATATAAAAATATAAAATTAAAGTTAATAATGTCTTTTATTTTTTCAACACAAAAAAAGTAAAAATAAATTTGCATTTCACAAAAAATTTATTATATTGAACATAACAATTTTATATTTAAATTAATAAAAAAATGTTTAAAAAATTATTATTAGGTCTAGGTATAGCTGGATTCCTATGATTATGAAGCATCGCTTTAGTAAATGCATGAGGTAGCCCAACTTTTGATACAGCATGATCATTTTGAGCATGAGACACAACTGGTATAGCTGTTTGATGAACTGATAGATGATGATCTTTAATATCAGTAATTAAAAGATTTATCAACTGGGTACTTTGATTATTATCTCTTATCACATTAGTAATTGTATTGTTTGGATGATTCAAAATGGTTACTGCAGCTGGAGATGAATGAAAATACAAAGAATGATTTAAAATATTAAAACAAGCATGAATATGACTTGCTGTAATAGGTCTTTCTTGGTTTATAGTTAGTATTATATTCCGAGTTATATGAAATTCTGCTGCCGTATAACAATTAAAACTTCAGTACAAAAATAAAAACCTTCTAAAATATTTTAGAAGGTTTTTTATTAAAAAAACACTATTTTATTGAAATAAAGTATTAAATTAATATAAAAAAATAATAGGAAATAAAAAAAATAATAATTGAAAAATAAATAACCTTTAATGTGATACTTACAACCTGTAACTTTACACTTGCAACCTGCAACTTGATACTTTCCACTTTTAACTTTCAACTTATTTTATGGATATATTTGAATTTGAATTACGTTATATAGCATACCAATGATTAAATTATAAATTTGATTTGGAGCGAGATGATCAAGTAATTTTGAATTTAGTAAAAACAACAAACAAATGAAAAACTGATAAAAAAATACAAGAAATAACTCCAGAAGAAATACACTCATTGACAAACGAAACTTTTACAAAATACAAAAAAGATTTTATTACAAAACATCAAAATTATTGTCTATATAATGATAATAAAGAATATACTCTTTGAGGCTATATAGATAGATTAGAGTATGAGCTAAAAGTAATCAAAGAAATGTGATTTAACACATATTTTTTAATAGTTTCAGATTTTGTAACTTGGGCAAAAAAAAATCAAATAGTTGTCGGTCCTGGTAGAGGTTCTGGAGCATGATCCATATTAGCACGATTAGTAAATATTACTGATATTGACCCAATGCCTTTTTGACTTCTTTTTGAAAGATTTCTAAATCCAGCTAGAATTAGTATGCCAGATTTTGATATTGATTTTGAAGACACACAAAGAGAAAGAGTAATTGAATATGTAAAAGATAAATATTGACAAGAAAACGTATGTGCAATATGAACTTTTATGCAAATGGCAACAAAAGCAGCATTTAAAGATGCTGCTAGAGCAATATGAGTACCATTTGACAAATCAAATAAATTCTCTAGCTTGATACCAGACAAAACAAGCATATCTGAAGCTATAAATTCCACAGAATGAAACGAAGAATTAAAATCAATTTACGAAAATGATTCAAATATAAAAACAGCTGTAGATTTTTGAGAACAATTGGAGTGAAATATGAGACAACTTGGAGTCCATGCATGTGGAGTAATTATAGCTCCAGACAAAATAAATACATTTACACCTACACAATATGCCAAAGAAGATGATCATAATGTGGTTAGTCAATATGATTGACCAACATTAGAAAATATATGACTTTTAAAAATGGATTTTTTATGATTAAGAAACTTATCAATCATAAAAAATTGTATAAAAATAATCAAAAAGAAGCATGAAAAAGATGGAAAAGAACTTCCATCCATTTTTGAAAAATTTTTCAAAGATACTTCTTTTAATCCACCATTAAATGACTCCTTTACGTATGAAAAGGTTTTTAAAGAATGAGACACAAGCTGAATATTTCAGTTTGAATCTACATGAATGAGAAGATTTTTAGTAAAACTAGAACCAGACAATATAAATGATTTGGTGGCTATGAATGCCTTATATCGTCCTGGACCTATGGAATTTATTCCAAATTATATAGATAGAAAACATTGAACAGAAAAAATAAAATATATGAGTGATGAATTAAAATCAATATTGCAAAGTAAATATTGAGCAGAAACAGTGTTGTCAGAAGAAAAAAAATTAGTAGAAGATCTATGACCAATTATGGACATCACATATTGAATCGCAGTTTATCAAGAACAGTTAATGTTTTTAGTACAAAATATGGCATGATTCTCATTAGCAGAAGCTGATCTTTTAAGAAGATGAGTAGGAAAGAAAAAAATAGAAATTATAGAAAAAATCAAAATAGAATTCACAGAAAAGGCAAACAAACATAGAGATTACAAACCAGAAACATCAAAACATATTTATGAAAAAATGATAGAACCAGCAGCATCTTATTCATTCAACAAATCACATTCCGTTTGTTATGCATGGATTGCATATCAAACAGCTTATTTAAAAGCACATTTCCCTGTAGAGTTTTATGCTGCATTAATCCGTTCTGTAGAAGAAGATACAGACGAACAAAGCAAATATATATACGAAACACAAAATCATGGAATAGACGTATTAGCACCAGACATAAATGAATCATTTAATCATGTTGCTGCTATAAATTGAAAAATTAGAATATGATTTTTGTGAATCAAATGAATATGATTTGATGTATGAGAATTTATACAACAAGAAAGACAAAAAAATGGAAATTACAAATCATTAGAAGACTTTTTAAAAAGATGCGATAGTATAATAAACAAAAAATCATTAGAATGACTCATTAAATGATGAGCATTAGATAATTTTTTTGACCGCAACACATTGCTTCACAATATTACATCATTACTAGAACGATCCAAATCATCACAAAATATGAATATGTGACTTTTTGGATGAGATGAAAGCACACAAAAAATATCATTCAATAGAGTTTTTGAAACATCATTTGAAGAAAAATTGATGATGGAACAAGATGTATTCAAATGTTTTGTTTCATGACATTTACTGGATTGATTATATCCTTATATCAAAAAATGATCGTTTTTATCTCGATTAAATGTAGAAAAAAATATATGACCCTATAAAATAGTCTGATACATATCAAACATACAAAGAGCAAAGAAAAAATGATATTTTATAGAAATAGAAGATATTTCTGGTAAAAGAGAATTTTTCTTCAAAGACATACTAGATTTCAAAAAATTTGATATAGTAATAATTTCTTGATTTAAACAAGAATGAAGATATCCCAAAATAAGTAAACTTATAAAAACGGACCGTGACACTTTAATTAAAAATGCATGATCTAGTTTTAACCCTGAAATTACAGTCACAAAAGCAAAATGAATGAGAATATGAGAAAACAAAACAGAATTGTTGCAGATAGATGATGGAAGTACTCAAATCATAGAAGATGAAACATTAGAAATTGAAAATATTGAAAATATAAATAACAATACAATAGATGATGATAAAAATGATAACTTATATCTAAAGTTTGAAATACCAAACAACATATGAGATATTGAAATAATGAAAACAATTCTAGAACAAAATCCTGGTGACATAGAAATAAAAATATGAAATATATCTAGAACTATATCACAAGAGTGATTAACCAAATTGAGATCTTTATTATAAATAATACTTTATAATATGAATAAAATAAAAAAGATAGTAGACCCTATACAAAAAGTAGCAATTTTTTGTCATGAAAATCCAGATTGAGATGCTATCTGATCAATGCTTTGACTTTGAAGATTATTAGAAAAATTATGAAAAGATGTTTCATATTTCTCTCCAGACAAACCCAGCAATACATTTTCTTTTTTAAAATGATTTGACAAAATAAAACATAATTTTGATTATTGATATTACAATTTATTAATTTTTGTGGATTTTTGAGAATATTCTCGCATAAAAAAAATATACAAATGAAAAGAAAACTATTTTACAGAAAATAAAATTTTGGTATTAGATCATCATCACACAATTGATATTCCAGAAAACTGGACAGTAATCAATGATACAAAAGCTACAAGTACTTGCGAAATAATACTGGAAAACACATTAGATATACGGGAGTCTTATTATGATAAAGAAGTTGCCACCTACTTGTATCTCGGATTAACAACAGACTCTTGAAACTTTCGTTATGATGAAAATCATGAAAGAATACTAAAAAATGCTCTAGATTTAATTCAACTATGAGCTGACAAAAAATTAATAATTGATAATTTTATAAATAATAAATCAGTATGAACAATAACTTTTCTAAAGACATTGTTAGATAGGATGAAAATTGATTGAGAAATACTGTATAGTTATTACGACATAGATGAGCTAAAGGATTATGATATTGATTGAGAACAAGCATCTTACTGATTAACAATATTACAAGAAATCAAATGACCAAAAGTCATCATGACTATAAGAAAAGAATGAGATTTGATAAAAGTTTCATTAAGATCTAAGGATACAAATGTAGAAAAAATCGCAAAAACTTTTTGATGATGATGACACATGTATGCCTCATGATTTTCGATTAGTATAGAAGATAATTTTGAAAAAACAAAAAACAAAGTAATAAAATCAGTACAAAATTTATTACAATAATTTTACAAAGATGGTAAGCAAAAAAAACAAAGATTACAACATACCATTGCGCTTAATTAGGCCATTGGTTCATATTTCTATAATATTATTTGTATTTTATACAATATATAAATTACGTTTAACTACAGATTTAATACCTCTTATACAACTACCAATACCTGCAATAAATTACAAAGAAACAATGCTATTTGCTATAATATCATGATTTGCTTTCGTATGAATATGAATTATAAAAAATCTATATGAATTAAACAAACCTATACAAAAATATTTTCAGACATACAGCAAAGTCTGGATTTATTGGATAATTACAATTACATTTATTTGATATTTCTGAGCATGATTTATATTTGAACACTGATTATCTAGATTCATTATCTTTCGATGAGCTATATTGTCTTTTTTCATCTTATTCTTTTTTGATCAAATACGAAATAGACTGGAAAGCATAAAACACAAAAATTGAGAACATAAAATACTTATCATATGAGATAATTCTCCAAAAAGTTATGACGCTATAAATAAAATAAAAGAGTGATTTTCATTTAAAAGTGAATTTATTCAGCTAGATGACCTAAATGAAATAAATATTAAAAAGTACTTTATAATCGTTGCTGTATGAATTTTCCCAAAAGAGACAATACAAGAAATCTTTGAAAAAATCAGATTTTCTACGACTAGATTTTATCATATATCAGAATGATATTTTCTAGAAGATGTAGTGTATAAACCAGAAAACATATCAAATCTAATAGCGATGGAATACAAACATTCAAAATTAGACTGACGATCAATCGTACTAAAAAGAGTCTTTGATATAATAAGTTCTTCAATATTAATTATATTATTGTTCCCATTTTTTATAGTAATATGAATTATCATAAAATTAGAGAGTAAATGACCAATATTTTTTAGACAAAAAAGAGTTGGACAACATTGAGAATTATTCACATTTATAAAATTTCGCTCAATGGTAAAAAACGCAGACAATATGAAAGAAAAGTTGTTGGAAAAAAATGAAAGAAAGTGACCATTATTTAAAATAACAAACGATCCTAGAATCACAAAATTTGGTAAAATTTTACGTAAAACATCTATAGATGAACTTCCTCAATTATTTTGTGTATTTATATGAACAATGTCTCTAATCTGACCAAGACCACACTTGCCAGAAGAAGTGGAAAACTATGAAAATCGACAAAAAAGATTATTGTCTGTAAAACCATGAATATCATGATATGCCCAAGTATTTTGAAGACACAATTTAGATTTTTCTGATGAAGCAAAGTTAGATTTATACTATATCCGTCATCGAAGTATATTTATGGATTTATACGTAATATTATGAACTTTCAAAGTAGTATTTAAGTGAAAATAATAGCAGTTTACAGTGTACAGTTTACAGTGTACAGTGTACAATTCTCAATTCCCAATTCCAACTTCCCAATTCCCAATTCCCACTTCCCAATAAACTAATTACTCTATTTAACCTTCAACTCGATAAATGAGTTTATCAAAAAAAACACAAACATTACAAAACTATATAAAAAATAATCAAAACATATCTGATATTTCACAATCAGAAATTTCAAGAATATATCAAGATTTGATTGATTGTATCACAGATCACAATCATCTTTATTATATCGAATCAGACTCTATAATATCAGACTTTGAATATGATCAACTTTTTGATTACTTAAAAAAGATAGAACAATCGTTCCCATATATGATTAGCTGAAATTCTCCAACTCAGAAATTAGTAAATCAAATCCAAGATGATTTCAAAAAAGGGGGGCACAAAATACCAATGTTATCTTTGGAAAATAGCTATAATGGACAAGATATTAAAGAGTGGGAAGACAGAATATTAAAAATAATAAACAAAGTTACAAATGATTCAAATGGAGGGGCGATTAATCCCGCTATTCAGACGGGACACAGTACTCTCCCTTACCCACAAAAAGATATTATATATAACATAGAACCAAAATTTGATGGTATCAGTATAGAATTGATATATCAAGATTGAAAATTTTTACAAGCTATCACTAGATGAGATGGTTTGGTTTGAGAAGATGTTACAGAAAATGTAAAAACAATAAAAAACATACCAAAAATATTGAAAAAGAATCTTCCATGAACAATTTCATTTAGATGAGAAATATTGATATGAAAGTCAGAATTAGCAAAGATAAATAAAGAAAGAGAAAAACAATGATTACAACTCTATGCAAACACTAGAAATTTAGCATCATGAAGTCTAAAACAACTAGATCCAAATATTACAGCATCTAGAAATCTACAATGCTTTGTTTACGAAATCTTATACACATCTGATATTTCGAGTAAGTGAATAAAATGAACGCATGGAAAAATTTCTTCAAATGAAAATAAAGATTTCTCGCAAGATATGACAGTCGAAATGACAGTTGAAAATCTATGATTGCCAAATTACCCAATAATATTAAGTTCCAATGATATAAGTGAGATCATAAATGTTTGCGAAAATCCAAAAACAAAAGAAAATTTGCAAAAAGAAGATATAGATTTTGATGGATTAGTAATAAAAGTAAAAGATGATAATCTCAGAGAAATCATCTGATCTACAAACCATCACCCAAGACGAGCAGTAGCATACAAATTCCCAGCAGATCAGGTAAGTACTCAAATTAAATCAGTAGAATTTCAAGTATGAAGGACTTGAATCATTACCCCAGTGGCCAATTTAGAACCAGTAAATTTAAGTGGTGCCACAATATCTAGAGTGTCATTACACAATTTTGATTTTATAAAAGAAAAAGATATCCATTACAATGATTTCGTACGAGTACAAAGAAGCTGAGAAGTGATACCGTATATAGTTTGAGTAATAACAGAAAGAAGAAACAATACTGTCCCCCTTACAAAGGGGGATAAAGGGGGTTCAAAATTAATAACAGCACCAACACATTGTCCAAGTTGCTGAACAGCTTTAACACCAGTAGATATGCACTACTATTGTCAAAATCCAGAATGCCCAGATCAAATAAAAGAAAAAATAATTCGATTTGTTTCCAAAGATTGTATGGATATAGAGTGAATATGAGAAAGTATTGTAGAAATACTGGTAGATCATAATATCGTAAAAGATATTGCAGATTTGTACAATTTACTAAATTTTGAAACAGAAAGAATTGTACGTAGATTCCCATGATTTGCTGACAAAAAAATAACAGAAATACAAAAACAATTACAAGAATCCAAAAAAAAAGAATTTCGAAGATTATTAAACTGACTATGAATCCCTGGAATATGAAAAAAAACCGCCAAAGACATCTATAATGTCATTTCGACTGAAACAAAGTGAAATGGAGAAATCTCTTGAACAAATTTAGAACATATTACACAATATCTGACCAAAAAAGAATTTTTAATCTCCATTTACTGAGTATGAGAAAAAATCGTTGAATGAATAATCAATTATCGAAACAATAATTACAAACTACTACAAAAACTAGAACAATTGTGACTCAACTTCTCCACAAATCAATCGACTCTTAACTCTTCACTTTCCACTCTTAACTCATTCTCTATTACCGGTTCTTTCGACATCCCTAGACCAAAAATTATAGAAGAAATGGAGAAAAATTGATACACATTTGATCCAAATCCTACAAAAAATACAAAATATATGCTAATTTGATCCAAACCATGAAATAAATTAGCAAAAGCAGAAGAGTTTTGAACAGAAATAATAAATTCACGAGAAAATATAACAAAAAAGTTCCCATTTCTCCTAGAAATCAAAATAGAAAAGACTAAAAAATGACCAGAACAGATTGGCTTATTCTAAGTCAGTCAAAAGTTCATCAAGTTCGTCAAGTTATCAAGTTATTCGTCATATATTCAACAATCTGTAGGCACGCAAACTTGATAACTTTATACTTTTAACTTTATACTAACCAAAATGGCAAACGAAAAAAAACACAGTTTACTTACAATTTATTTGGGACTTATATCTTTGGTATCATTCATTGGATTGTGTATAGCTCTTATTGTATTTGCAAACACATTAATATCCAAAAAGCTAATCACAGATGATGAATATATGTCCAAAAATTCACGAGAAATCACAAGATGTGATGAACCAATTTATTTAAATGAAAAAACTAAAGAAAGGACAACAGCTGAAAAAGAGGAATGTATATTAAAAGCCAAAGAAACCATTATACTTCAAAGAAGTGTCAATTCAAAAGAAACTATGATTCTTTCACTTATTCGAACAATAATATTGTTAATTGTATTTTCTACACACTTCATATATTTTAGAAAAAATCTAAAATAATTTTTTTTAAATACATTACCCCCAGCTTCTCTTATGTCTTAATCCCTCCCACATCCCCTCTGAGGGAAGGCTTTAAAGTCCTACCTTAGAGGGAGGATTTAGGAGGGTCAAAGAAGAACAAAGAGGTGATTAAATAATTAAATTTCCTATAATAAAAAAAAACGCAATTAAATTGCGTTTTTTTATTATTCAAAATCACTACTGAATTATACTTAATATCTGTTGAAATACTTCATCTATAGACTTCATACCATCCACTTTAACCAAATATCATTTTTCATCCAACATTTTCAAAGCAGGAACAATATCATTATAATACACATCTATTCTATTTTTTATAGCATTTTGATCAACATCATCATTGCGACGATATATGTTTCAACCACACTCAATACATTTATCAATATCACCATGTATCAAAACATTAAAATTAGCACCACAATTTTTACACATTATCCTATTTGCTAATCTTTTATATACCTCTTCCTCTGGTATTATTAATTCAATAACAATAAATTTTCTATTTCTTTTTTGAAATTGTTCCATAATAGCATTTGTCTGTCCCAACCTTCTCATACAACCATCAGCCAAAACAACATCATTATCTCATAAAGTTTCCAAGAAAACTCCAAATAATCAACTAATTATTTCATCTTTTACCAACAATCAATTGGCTGTTATGTCTTTTAAATAATTTCAAATGGCATTGTCGCTAGATTGCAAAGATCTCAATATTCATCATGTTTCAAAATATTTTAATTTATCACCAAAATATTTCAAAAGCTTCTGCGATTGAGTTCATTTACCAGATGCAGATATTCATGCCAAAATTATATCCATACAAGTCTAAAGTTAAAAGGTTAAAAGTTATCAAGGTCTCAAGAGAAAGTATAAAGTTAAAAGTTATCAAGTCTACCTTCGGTAGACAGTCCTGCCTGCGCCGCGATAAGCAGGGTAGGCAGGTTTTAAAATGATCAAGTTATAAAGTTTTCTAACTTTATACTTGAAAACTTTCTAACTTTTTAACTACTTAAGTATTTTCCTACATTCCAAATAGAATCTTTTTTCTTCTGCTTCTCACATAGAAAAAGTCTTTCTTGGTAATGCTCAATCTACAACTACAGTTTTAAAAAAATCTGATTTGTGCATAATAGGAAACAGTAATCCCATATTTCATTTTTTTCTTCACAGTTGTTCTGTAACTTCTTCTCCATGTACATAATCTATCTTCACATCTTTGTTTTCTTGTAAATATTTATCCAAGAAATCTTGTATGTTTCCTACTTCCAAATTAAGTTTTGGATTTTTAATTCAAAGTATAAAATAATCATTTTGATCCATACCTCGACAATAATGCATATTTGAATTAGATTCTTGTAAATTTTCTTTTAATTCTTCTTTGTTTGAAAAACGTTGAACAATCAATTCAGAACCAATAGAATCAAAATGTTTTGCCATTTTATTCATAATATCATCTGTATTTAAATTAAACAAAACTCTGTGAATCGGCTCAAAATTGATACCAGCATCATGCACATTATTTATCTCTACAATAGCAAATCTAGCTGGATGATCTTTTTTTTCTTCTTCAGAAAGAGTTTTTTTCTTTTCTTCCCAAATAGCTTTTGCTGTAGCAAATGAATGATTTCCATCTCACATAGCAAAAAGCAATACTCACAAATCATCTCCAACTCCATATTTATTTTTAAATACTTCTTTGTCAGCAAGTTTTTCCAAGGAACTCACTATTGAGTCAATTGATTCTTCATCATTTATCTGATATCATCTTATATGACCACCATCCATCATCAAATCAAAATCATATAATTTTGTATATTTATCCAAATTTTGTGACAATGGCTCTACTACAGTTTTTTGTGGATCATCTATCAAAACCATAATGTGTGGAGACTCCAAAGCAGCACCATTTCTAATTTTTATCCTAGGAGGAAGCCTGTCTACAATTGTTCATTCAGTGGCTCTAATAAGAGTCTGACTATCTTTGCTATAGTCGTATTTTTCTAAATCCAATGCCATTATCAATCATTTCCTAGAAATGGCATGAGAAGTTTTTCTATCCAAATAAATAAATCAAATTCACTTATTTTCCAAAACTCACTCATTCATGTATTTTAACATATGAGATTTTATGCTTTCAATTCTTTGCTCTTCATCATTTCAGTCCAAATAAACTTCTGGAAAGATTATATTCAAAGTAGAAGGATTGTTACTTACATAATTTTTCACATCTTCTCGATAATCTGGCTGAGAAGTATATTGATCACAAGCCACCACAGACCATTTACTCAAATCTACGTTTGAATTTGGTAAATAAATTTCTGGAACATTTACTCCAATGTTTTCAAAAAAAGTTTGCATTTTCAGAAATTAAAAAATAAAACTAATAAAACTTATAACTTTACTAATCTCTATTTCAAGAATTTTTTTCTAAAGATTTTATTTTAACCAATTATTTACATAATTTTCCATAATTTTCTTAAACCATGGAGTATACTTATCTGGAAAGTTTGAAATATCTTTTTTTAAATCCTCAACACCTATTCGTTTATAATCATTTACTTCATCTAAATTTATATTTATTTCTCCATCATATATACCTACAAAAACATGATCTATCTCATTTTCTATAAGTCAATTTTCAAATTCTGATCTATATGAAAATTCAAAAACTTTCCACAATTTACAATCAAATCACATCTCTTCTTGTAACCTTCTATGCGCACAATCTATTCTTTCTTCATTTGGATATGGATGAGTACAAGTCGCATTGGTCCACAATCATGGACAATGATATTTATTTAACGCTCTTTGTTGCAAAAGCATTTTTCAATCACTATCAAAAATAAGAACTGAAATAGCCCTATGCAAAAGTCATTTTACATGGACATCCATTTTTTCCTCATATCACAAAATTTTATCATTTTCATCTACCAGTATTATATCTTTTTTCATCACAATTATTTCAAAAATTCAAAAATTAATTTTTCAAAATCCAAATATTTATCTTGAATTTTTTTTATTTCTTCTTTTCTAAAATTACTCAAAACATAATCCGAAACTTGAGATTGATCATTTGGTCTATCTACTCATATTCTAATTCTTGCAAAATCTTTGGTTCATAATTTTTCTGCTATATCTTTTAATCAATTGTGACCAGCCAATCATCACCCAAACTTAAATTGAATTTTTCAAACTGGCAGGTCTATATCATCATGTATCACAATTAAATCTTTTGCCTCTATCTTATAAAAATTCATCAAACGCTGAACAGCTGCACCAGATCTATTCATATACTCCATCGGCTTCAGAAATATAATTTTATATTGCCCCCCTGATAAGGGGGGTAGGGGGGTTTGAAAAACCTCACCACCATATTTATTATTATAAGAAAATTCTCAAAAATTATTTGATTGAACAAATTGATCTATCAATATAAATCATATATTATGCCTAGTATATTTGTATTTATCACCTGGATTCCCAAGTCCTACTATCAACTTCATTTTATTCTAAATCATACTTATTAAATAATTCCTTAATTCACAATCAAAGTTTTAGATTTTTTACCTCTGAAACACTATAATAATTTAAAGAATAACACTCATCTGACTTTTTAAATTTAGTTATGTCTCATATTTCAGCTTTATATATCAAATGTGCTACATGAATTTTTTGATGATATTTTTCTTTTTCAAATTTAATGAAATAAGATGGAGTTTCTTCTATGCTAAGTAAATCTAATCAAGATTCTTCTTTGATTTCTCTTTTTATACATTCAAACACATCTTCTCAATAATTTAATCATCATCACAAAAAAGAATGAACTCAATTTTTATCACTTGTAAACAATATCTTTCAATCTTTATTTTTTACAAAAATTTTTACACTTAATCTATAAAAACATTTTGGTATATTATATTTAATATCCTTTTTCATAAATTAATTACATACAAAACAAAAGATTTCTCGCAACAATGAAACTCGAAATGACAAACAAATTTTAACTTTTAACTTTCAACTTTAAAACTTGATAACTTTATTACTGTAAACTACCTTATCTCTTGCATCTCCCAGAATTCTAACATATCTCATTCTTCTATTTTTTTACCAACTTTTACTTTCATACCACATTCATCTCATTCATTGGCTTTTTTGATTTCATCTTTATTTTTGTGTAAAGACTGTATTTCCCCACTTGCTACAATTTCTTCTCATCTAATAATTCTAAACTTACACTTATTTTTAATTGTTCATTCAATTACTTTACCTCAAACAACCATTTCTTTTCCTTTTGTATAGAAAATTCATAATACGTTAAGTTTTCATATTACTACTTCTACTTCTTCGTATTTTATCATTCACTGAGTCAACTCAGTTAAATAATTTGTAAGTTCGTATATGATATCGTAGTTTTTTATTTCAACCTTCATCTGTTCTGCTTTTTTCTTTAAAACAGAATTTACAGAAATATTAAATCACAACAAAAGCGCTCTAGACGCTTGCGCCAACGAAAGATCTGATTCGCTAAAATGTCACACATCTGTATGTATGATTTTGATAATTACATTATCCGGAGTAGAAACTCAGTTTACAGCTTGTTTTAGAGCATCAAGACTACTAGAACCATCAGACTTTAATATCAATCTCAATTCTGTTTTTTCTCAATCACTTCATCATCATAATTTTGATAAGAAATCTTGGACAGCAGATTTAGAAGCATTTTTATTTTCTTGTTCTTGGATCAATTCTATTTTTGTATAAGCTTCTTTTTCATTTTTTACTACTTCTACCATCCTACCAGCTTCTGGTAAATCTGTAATTCAAAGTATTTGTACCGGCTCTCATCATTTTGCTACTCTGATCATTTTTCAAGTCCAATCTTGCATTCTTCTTACTTTACCATAGGTATTGTAAGCCACTATCACATCACCAACTTTTAAAGTACCAGTCATAATTATCATACTAGTTACTACTCATTGTTTTGGATCTTTGTGTGCATCAAGAACTACTCATATAGCAGATCTATCTGGATTATATTTTAATTCCAACATCTCTGATTGCAAAAGTATTGTCTCCAAAAGCTCTGGTATTCATTGACCAGAAACTCAGGACACACCGACAATAGGTACATCACCACCCCAATCTTCTGGAGTGATACCATTTGCAGCTAAATCAGTTTTTATTTGCTCTATATTTTTACCTGGTTTATCTATTTTTGTAATAGCAATAATAATAGGTACTCCAGCAGATTTAGCATGATTTATAGACTCAATAGTTTGAGGCATTACACTATCATCAGCAGCAACAACAATAACTGCAACATTTGTCAATTTTGCTCATCTAGCTCTCAAATCAGTAAATAATTCATGACCTGGAGTATCGATAAATGTAATTTTTTTACCATTACATTCTGCTATAGAGGCTCAGATAGATTGAGTTATACCACCAGCTTCTTTGGATGCAACAGAAGTTTTTCTCAAATAATCAAGTAGAGTAGTCTTACCATGATCCACATGTCACATGATAGTAACTACAGGCGGTCTTTCTTCTAAGTTTTTTGCTTCTTTATCTATATCAAGTAATGACTGCAAATCTCAGGTTATAAAACTTTCCACATCCAACTGTTGATTCTCTTCTTTCTTTACAATAACTCCAAATTCTTCAGCTATCAAAGCTGCGGTATCAAAATCTAAGTTTGCAGTCACTCAAAGCATCAATTTATTTTGCATAAGAACTTTCATAAGCTCCATAAGAGGAACTCACATTTTTTCAGAGAATTCTTTTACAGATATATTTCAATTTATTACTATTTCAGTTTTTTTCACCAAATTAGCGGATGTAGTTGCTATTTTTGGTTTTTTAACAATATTTTGTTGTGCTTGATTAGAGGCGGAATCAGTTTCCAATTTAGGTTTTACATTTGTTGTTGTTATTTCATTTTGTAATCTTTGTCAATTATTGAAAGGAAATTTATGATAATCTCATCATCAAGGTTTTTTATCATATCTTGGTTTATCATAAACAATGTTTTTGGGTGCTGGTCTACCACTACGAGAGATAATATCTTGTGTTGTTACTCCAACATTTGATTTCTCTATTTTTTCTATCTTTTTTTCTATTTTAGGAGCAAATTCATTTTTTATATATTGTTGTATTTCTGCTTCTTCTTCTGCTGTTAGATCTTGAATTATTTCATCATCGTCATCATCTTCAACCACAACTTCTTGTACTTTTTTTTCAAATCAAAGTCATGCCAAAAAACCGCCTCACATCAACTCATCAGATTTTAATGCAGCAGGCTTAGTTTGTTCTTTTTTTACTGCCTTTCAAAGTTTTCAGTTTTTCTCCAAAAGCTTTTTTATCTTTACTAAATTAGCATCAGAAACTATAACAGTTTTTGTGGTCATTTCTTTTCCAATCACTTTTTCATAATATCTAGAAAAAGTACTTTTGGCAACTCATAAATCTTTTATTACTTCATCGATACGTGGCATAAACTTTAATAAATACTAAAAAATGTACTGAGAAATATCGTAATAATATAAATCTTTTTTTCAAGCACAAATGCAAATTAATTTTCAAGTCTCAAAAGGTTTCAATTGGTTGTAATAGGTTTCAAAAAGCATGGCCTTTGTAACCCTTGCAACTTTGTAGCTCTTGCAACCTTGAAGCCTTTTATAACACTTCCCATTTTTTTCACCTTGCATTCAAAAACTATTTATTTACTAATAAAGATAATAATTTTACTCATTTATTTTTTTGTTATGGAAAAAAAACTAATCAAATTAGAAAATTCAAACTATGAAATTGAAGTAACTTTTACAGACAATGAAAAACAAAAAGCAAAGGAAGCTATAATCAAACATTTTGGTAAAGATGTAAAAATCCCATGATTTAGAAATGGACATGCACCTATAAACTTAATAGAAGAAAAATTGAACCCAGAATATATAGAAATGTGAACCTATGAAGAATTAATAAATAAATGACTACACGAAGTTTTACACGAAAATACTGATATAAAATTTATAGGAGAACCATATGATTTAAATAAAAATGAAAAAGAAAATAAATTAAGCGTAAAATTGGACGTTTATCCTGAAATACAAGTTTTGGATGACAAACGAAAATCAAATAAGATGAATAAAATAGACACCAATGCTACAGAACAAGAGGTAGAAGATTCTTTGATAAATTTAAAAAAGAATTACGCAGATTACCAAGACACAGACAAAATACAAAAAGATACTGTATCCAAAATATCTTTGGATTTCTTAGACAAAGATTGAACTTCTCTAGAAACATGAACATTGTTTGTATGAGAACAAGAATTTAATGAATCCAAATTTTATGATATTTTTGTATCAAAAGAAAAATGAAAAGATTTTGAGATAGATTACAAAGAAAAAGATTTACCACCCACTTTTTACAAAAGAAAACAAGAAAAATCTCCAGCAAAAATTAAAATCACAATAAAAGATATCAAAAAAGTGGTATTACCAGAATTCACAGAAGAAACAATCAAGAAATTATTTCCAGATCAAAAAGAAGTAAAAAATGAAAAACAACTAAAAGATTATATAAAAGGAGAAATAGAAAAACAAAAATACGATACAGAATTAGTAAAAAATGTAGAAGAATATATAAACAAAATCAGAGATAAAAATATGAAAATCATCATTCCTCAAACATTGATACACGAAGAATTTAAATCTAGAATGAGTAGTTTGGAACAAAGATTTGGATGAAAAGAGAAAGTATCAGAATACTTCAAACAATTGTGAGAAGAAAAAGCAAAACAATTTGTAGAAGAAATATCAAAAGCATCACAAGATAGTTTGGAAAAATTCTTTATACTACAAAAAATTACAGAAGAACTTGACCTCAAAATCGATCGACAAAAATGATGACATCTAGAAGCAGAAAAAAAACTTTATGAAAAAGTAATGGGATAGTATCATCCTGTCATCTCGAGTTGCCTGTGCCGTAGCACTGCGGCATTCTAACTTGCGGATTTGTCATCTCGAAGTGTAAAGTATTGCGAGAGATCTATTTAATATTTCTTTTTTATGTAGGGAACTCTCGTGAGCGTTCCTTATAAAAACAAGAAATAAATCACTCCCTTAAGGTGAAAATCCCTGTAAAAAACATTGATGTAGGGAACGCTCGTGAGCGTTCCTTACAACAAAATACATTATCCAGCAAAAGCTGGATTTTTTATTTGATTTAAATAAAAGTAAATATTATTTATACAATAACACATTTCAAATGCACATAGCATTATTCAACGATGAAATCAGTCTAGAAAAAGAAATATCTAACAAAAGTATAGTACTTTTCAAAGAAAGTATGGAGAAATTGTGATACACATACCAAGTCATAAATTGGCCAAGCATGAAAAACATTTTCTTAAAAAATTACAAAAAATTTGACTTGGGAATACCAATTATACACTGATGATATGGAGAGTGATGACAAATTACTGCAATGTTGGAATTATTGTCCATACCTTATTTATTTGCAAATCATGATACTCATTCTTTGTGTTTCAATAAATATGTAACTAATCTAGTAGTACAAGATCTGTGAATAAAAATACCAAAAACACATCATATCAACAACCCAAAAGAAATAGAAAATATAAATTTCCCATGACCATATTTTATCAAACCAAACACATCATGATCGTCTATAGATTGTGGTAAATTTGATAATCTAGATTTGGCAAAAAATTTAATAAAAAAAATATGTAAATATGATTCAGTTTGTATACAAGAAGTGATCAAATGACAGGAATTTACAGTCTCAATAAGTGGAGATTATAACAAACCAACCATATTGTGAATCATGGAAATTATCACACAAAGAGAATTTTTTGATTTTGATGCAAAATATAAACGAGATAAAACCAAAGAGATATTCCCAAATCTGCCAAAAAAGTTAAAAACAGAATTAGAAGAATTTAGCAAAAAAATTTATCAAAAATTGAAAATAAAGGACTTGTGTAGGGTAGATTATCTATATTCAAAAAGTAAATTATATTTTTTGGAAATAAACACAATTCCATGAATGACTCCTATGAGTTTTTTACCTCAATGTGTAAAACATTATGGTTACAAATGATTTGAAATATTTTTAAAAGAAATCATAGAAAAAAATAAATTATAGAAATAATTATTTAAAGTTAATAAAAACAATGCTAGAACCACTATCAAGTTTACTAAGACCCGATAAAATACAAGATTTAGCCTGACAAAAAGATATATTGGTACCCATATCTAGTTTTTTGGATAGTAAATATATCCCATCTATGCTTTTTTGGTGACCAGCATGAACTGGAAAAACCACATTAGCCAGAATTATAGCAAAAAAATTGGACGCACAGTTTCGAGAATTATCATGAGTATCTAGCAAAAAAGATGATTTGAGAGAGATTATAAAACAAGCAGAAATTAATTTTAATTTTGCCAAAGCATCCATAGTATTTCTAGATGAAATACACAGACGAAACAAAGCACAACAAGATACATTGCTACCATTTGTAGAAAAAGGAATAATCACACTCATATGAGCTACCACAGAAAATCCATGATTTTCTATAAATAACGCATTGCTATCTAGATGTAGAACATTTGTATTCAAACAATTAGACAAACAAGAAATTTTTGATTTTATCAAAAATAATCTAGAAAAAGTTTACCAAAAATATCCAGATATCAAGATAAGTGAAGAAGTAATAGAAATGATTAGTAAACTAGCAAACTGAGATTTGAGAAATGGAATAAATATTTTGGAAGCAAGCATACTACACAAAGTCACTTGAGAACTAAATTTGGAAGATATACAAAAAAATACACAAAAAAATATCTATTACGATAGAGACTGAGATGAGCACTACAATGTAATATCAGCCTTTATCAAATCTATGCGTGGTAGCGATGTCCATGCTACATGCTACCGACTACAAAGAATGATCAAAGCATGAGAAGATCCACTATTTATTGCTAGAAGAATGATCATATTTGCCAGTGAAGATATATGATTAGCAAATTCCAACGCACTACTAATAGCCAATCAAGTTTTTGATGCAGTACAAAAAGTATGATTTCCAGAAGCGGAATTTGCATTGTTTCATGGGGCAATATATCTAGCTAAATCAGCAAAATCAAATTCAATATACAAAAGTATGCGAGCCACTAGAAATGCAGTAGAGGAGTATTGAAATTTGGATGTACCAATACACCTAAAAAATGCTAGTAATCCACTAACAAAAGAACTAGGATATGGGAAATGATACAAATATCCACACAACTACAAAAA
The DNA here is from genome assembly GCA_964609035.1 of uncultured Candidatus Peribacteria bacterium. Classification (GTDB taxonomy): domain Bacteria; phylum Patescibacteriota; class Gracilibacteria; order Absconditabacterales; family Absconditicoccaceae; genus JALOAF01. The sequence goes on along the minus strand of CAZSQL010000010.1, from coordinate 3,558 downwards.
CTGACAAGTAGAACAACAATATCTACCAGACGAATTAAAGTGAAAAACTTATTTCGACGAATAAATAAAATACCATTTTTGTCATCTCGACCTGTCCCATCTTCAGCGGGAGTGAATCTAGCTTTCGAATTTGTCATCTCGAGCCTGCCTGCGGTAGGCAGGTTGCTCTATCTTGCGAGGAATCTAATAGTATCAATAAGTAAGATTTCTCGCAACAATATCACTTGAAATGACAGTATGATCAATGACATCTTATACAAATTCCTATACAGGCGCGAAATCGATTTTGCGCCTACATCGAATACTCTCTGAATAACATAGACTTTCTAACTTTTAAACTTTATTACTCCAATGTTCTTTGACTTAATTATAGTATGATGATGAGCTAGCTGACTTTTTTGTGCAATCAATGCACCAAAAAATTACAAAAAACTAATATTGGAAAAGCAAGATCAGCTCTGAACAAAAATTCTATTGTCTGGATGATGAAGATGTAATTTTTCCAATACAAACATTTCTCCTGAAAAATATTTCTGACAAAATAGAAAAATGCTAGCTTCAATTTTTCACAAATACTCAAATCAAGATTTTACAAACTTTTTGTCAGAAAATTGAGTACAATATCATATAGAAGATAATGGTAGAATAATACTCAAAAGTGGAAAAGCCAAGGAGCTATTAGATTTATTAATCGGAAAAACATCAGAAAACCAAACTGAAATAAAGTTAAATCAAAATATCATAAAAATAGAAAAAATCGATGAATGATTTCAAATACACACAAAAGATGAAATATTTACATGCAAAAAACTCGTAATAGCCACATGATGAGTGTCTTTCCCACAAACTGGTACTACAGGATTTGGGATAGATTTAGCCAAAAAATTTTGAATACAAACTATTAATTTATTGCCTGCATTATGCTGACTAGAAACACAAAACGATTTCTCGTGACTATCTGGAGCTAGTATAATATGAACAATAGAATCCATATCAGACAAAAAAATCATTTATGAATATCAATGAAATATATTATTTACACATCGATGATTGTCTGGACCAGCAATTTTCAACACAAGTGCTGGTATATGAGAATATTTAACAAAAAAATGATGAAATATCAAAAATATTAAACTAAAAATATCTATAGAATCCTCACAAATCACAAAAAGACTGGAAAAATCAAATTTTTTAAATTCAGATAACACAATAATCACAGAATTAAAAAATTTCAGGCCATTAAACGAAGCTAAAGTCAGTAGTGGGTGAATATCTATGGATGAAATAAAACCAAATTTTGAATCAAAAAAAATAGCAAATTTATATTTCATCTGAGAAACATTGGACATAATAGGGGAAACATGATGATTCAATCTCCAACGAGCGTGGAGTAGTGGATTTGTCTGTGGAAATGATTTGTAAATTTTTAAAATAAAACTTCAAAAAATATGCGATTTACATACATAGTAAAATGTAAAGACAACACACTATACACATGAGTCACAAATAATATTAAAAAAAGAATTTTTGATCACAATAATTCCAAGATTTAAGCTATACTCGACCGCCAATCCCGAATTTTCGGGATGGATGAGAGAGTAATACCGACGACTTCTAGAAACTTTAATTTCAACCCCGCAGTACTGCGGGAGAAGGAATTAAAGATTTCTAAAGCGGTTCGGTATAAATATACTAAATCCAGACGCCCTGTAAAGCTAGTCCGAAAACAAAAAACAGAAAAAAAAGTTTCTGCTATGCAACTAGAATATAAAATAAAAAGAATGCCAAAAGAAAAAAAACAAGAAATAATAAATACAAGAATAAAAGTTATTTTTTCTGAAAAATCTTTGCCAAAAACAAAAGTGGAGAAACGACAATTCTTTGCCAAGTAGGTTTAACCCACAAAAAAGCAGGGTAGTCCTTTAAAACTAATTTCAAAAATTTAGAAAACTTATTTTGTTCTTTGTTTGTATCAAAAGGATATTTAATAAAGTCTCGGATAAATTGAAACATAAAATGGAGTTAAAAGTTATAAAGTTATCAAGCTATAAAGTTTTCAAGTTTTCAAGTTTTTAGGTTTTAACTTGATCACTTTTAACTTTACAACTTTATACTAATCAACGTCTGCATCTACATAATTTTCTTGAAAATATTTTACAGTTTTCTTTAAAATCAATTCTAACTTATCAGAATCAGCTAAATCTCATTTAGAAATATCAATTTTTAATGAAAAATAACGATTATAATTATTTTTTTTGAATTTTTTTAATAATGTTGGTAATTTCAAAACACCATCACCAGGCAGTATATGTGATTTACCTTCTTTTGTCTGATCTGACAAATAAACAGTAGAAATATATGGCACAAAATCATCCAATCTTCTCATAAAATCATCTTCTAATAAATCTTCATTTAAAGATGATACATCAAATCACAGATTACATCAATATTTTTTTATAATTTCTACCAGATTATTAAAACGATATTTTGGAATTGGTACAGCAAAAAAACTAGAATCAACTGGATTTATTATAGAAAAAACTATATCTTTATTTGCTTTTTTATAAGAATCTATATTATCCTTTATAAAACTAAATGCTTTATAATCAAAAAACTTAGGTGCATTTATATTTATAGTATTTACATTTAAAGCTTCACATAAATCTAATGCCTTATCCATTTCCTTTTTATTTAAACTAGCCGATGTTTGTATAACTTTGATAGGCAATTCATGCTTTTCTGATAGCTTTTTAACATAAGATACATTCCAAGCATCAAAATTCTTCCACATAGCAAGATCTACACCATCAAATCATGCTTTTTTTGCTAAATCAAATACAAGATCCAATCAGCATCATCACAAAGAATCTGTACTTAACAAAAATTCTCATCTCTTATTACTTTCTGTTTTTATCATATTTAAAAGATATTATTAATTAAATATACAAAAATTATAAGAATTTAATTTATTTTTGCAAATTTTTAACAAGATTTTTTATTAAGTTAAAAGTAAAAAAGTTATCATGTTTTCAAGTTTTTAACTTGATAACTTGATAACTTTATAAACTTTTTTACAATATTATTTATCTAAAGTTTTCTATAAAAAATCATCTATGATCTGAATTTGGAGTTTTTAATCTAATAATATCTGATACATTAGAATTTTCATTTATAAATATATGATCAATATGAGAAGTAATAAAAGAAATTGATTTTATCCTCCAAGTAAACAATATCGTAAAATTTTTAGTCATATTTTTAAATCCAGAAAGTTTGTTTTCTAAGTCTTTATAATATTTAGACCAAGGAGAAACATTAAAATCTCATAAAATAATAATTTTATCGTTTCCAAACTTTTGTATCTTGTGTTTTTCAAAATCATTAAATAATATTTCAAACTGATTATTCCTCATCTCAAAAAACTTATAAGTAATTGGAGAACTAACATGTATCAAATAAAAATAATAATTTTTTTTATCATATTCTGTAGCAAAATATGTATATCTCCATGATCACTGATCTATATTCTCTGATAAATTTTTTATTGGATATTTACTA
>CAZSQL010000009.1:0-32301 GCA_964609035.1 uncultured Candidatus Peribacteria bacterium | reverse complement strand
AATTGTGTATTAAAGTCTGCTGATATGTTTATATTGTGGCTTATGCCAAAAAATGTCAACATTAATGCAAGTGCTTTAATTCACAATAGGTGTACACCAAGTCATTTGATCAGTAAAAAGTGAAATATACTAGTTATAGTGGTAAATCATATTATTTTTTTGTGATGTTTTTTTATATGTTTCCCTCAATTTTTTACGTGATGTTTGAATTTGTGTAACAACAAAAACTTAGCTGTTGGGGCGTTTTTTGTATTACTTCCAGTATTTGATGTGCTTTCTTGTAATAATTTATTTATCATAGCTATTTTTGTTATAAAATTTTGCTATAATAAGTATATTCGAATTTTTTATAAATTCAAAAATGTGTATTTTTTTTTAATGAATTAATGGACATAATTAACAAAAGTTATGCAATATGAGAATGTTTCTATTTATTTATTTATTTCTCTTAATAGAAAGTCTAGATCTCAAGCAGAAAAAATTATGAAAATGTCGTTATGGTTTCCATTATTTATTTCGTTCTTAATTTCTTGTATTTTTTCGACATATTTTCATTTACAATTTGTGGCAAAAATATTTCATAATTCTGATATCGTGTTTGCATTTTCAATATTTAGATGCTTGAAATTCTCCAGTTGTTCTGCTAGGTTCTCTCTAGCAGCATATATGTCGTATATAATAACTTCATCAAAAAGTTTTAGCGATTTTTGAAAATCATTTCGTTCTCTGAGGATTCTATTTATTTGATGAGGTTGAAATATTGCTGTGATTTTTTTTTGAGGGTATTTTTCTCTGAGTGCCTGGTGACAAAATCTTATAGAGCTAGACATATGTCCATAATCTGAAAATACTAGTGCACCATTTTTTGTGGTTTCTAATGATTCTAACCTTCTTCGAAGTCATTTGAAGTTTTGAATAGTGTCTGTTAATTTTATTTCATTGATACTTGGGTTTAATTGTTTGATAAGTTTAAAGACTAGGCTTCAATTTTGATTGTTGTGTTGTCAAAATAGGTGAGTAAATGAAAAGTTTTTGCTTGGTGTATTGACCAACTTATTTTTAATAGATTCTTCGACTCCACTTTGTTTCGCTCAGAATGACATATTAGCTGCTGTTAAAACTTTGTTTTTGGTTTTTTGTGTGAATTGTTGGAAAGCTAGTGTATAATCGTCCAAGTCTTTGTAATAATCAGTATGGTCGAGTTCAATATTTGTGATAATTCATCGATCTATATCTAATTTCAAAAAATGTCTTTTGTATTCACAGGCTTCTAGTACAAAAAGATTTTTCTTGATAAGAGAGTAGTCTAATCATTTACCAGTGAAAATATAATCAAAAATGTTTTTGATTTCTTCTTTTTTATCTGTATTTACATAGAAATTGTTGTTGTCTAAGTCTGGAACCAGTGCTCAAAGTATTCCTAGTCACAAACCAGCCAAATGTGTTTTGGCTGTATTTAGCAACATAGCTGTAGTTGTACTTTTTCAGTTGGTTCAGGTTACTCAAATTGTGGTAAAATATTTGGATATTTCTCCCAAAAAATCAAAATAATTTCATATAAATCTTTGCTCTTTTGCTCTTCTTTTGAAAGATTTGGCTTGTAATACTTCTGTAGAATTGAAACAAGCTTCGGAATATATTATATGGTCTGTAATTTTTGGTATATATTTATCTTTTCATATGATTACTTTGAGTCATGATTTTTCCAGTTTTTTTGTTAATTCACTTTCTGTAGAATCTAGACAAATAATTTCTTTTGAATATCATAAAATATCTAGCATACCTGCTATTCCACACATTCATGTGCCTCATGCTCAGATTAATACAATAGACAAAACTCAAAATTTAAAAATTAAAAGCTGATAAATACTTTATATTTAATGCTTTTTTGAAAACAAGATTTATTTAAGTTTTTTATTTTAATTATATATGCTGTCCATATATCTGTATAACATCAAAATTACTCGAGACCTTAGTTCTGGCATATAAGGATTTTCTATGTGTTTCATGATGCCGTTGTCATTTAGTGCTTTTAAATGTCTATCAAATCGGAACTTTTCTCATTTTATTATGTAATCTGAGAATGGTGCATTATAGGATCATCCATATATTAGTCTAGACAACAATGTACCAAACATCGCTCTATTTAATTCCTCATCTGGATTAAATTTTTCCATTGTTTTTATTCAATCTGGTTCTCGTCACATAAGTCTTAAATTACAAGCATCTAACATATACTCTTTTAAATCTGTATTTTCTAAATCTTTAAAATTGTTACATCATATTATGTCTTCTGGTGTTTTGTTTAACATTTTTTTTGCAAAAATACTTATCATTTTGGCAGTTTCTCATCTAGTTATAGCTTTATTTGCTCTATCAAGCTCACATTTTTTGTTTACCATTCATATACTATTACCAAATGTATAAGCTATTTGTACTTCATTAGATCCACATATTTCGTCTATGTTTTGATGAGATGTTGTTCAATGTGTTTTTTCATCACATCTGTTGTCATAATAGCTAGGAGAGTAATCAATACATTCGTAATTTTTTCATATTAAATTACCATTCATACAACAATTGTCTTTTACCAATCTACTTCATCATCAAGTGTTTGTTTGATTGTTATTTGTGTTGTTGTTTATCGTATTTCATAATACAAATAAAGAAAAATGGTCTGTTTTAAAGCTTATTGTTAGATTGCTATCAGATATTGTTCTTTCTATTATTTTATCCTCTGATAGCTCTTGGAATGTTTTATGGTCTGCTGATACATATATTTTTGGTAATTCGCTTTTACCATAATTATTTAATTTTATTTTTATTGTAGCATCTTTATCTAATTTTGTAGAATGACATCAACTGTTGTCTCATATTGAAACTATGTTTACAATATCTTTATTTAGTTTGCTTCATATCTGAGTTCAAAGTTGATTTGTAATATCCCTAGGATAATTTATTAAAACATCAATATTGTCACAATTATTTCAATCTTGATTTGGTTTTGTTTCCATTTCTGTTCATTCTTCTATCAGGAATGATAATATGTCTCACTTATCATTTCATTTAATAAACATTGTATTACTTAATATTTTTCAATTTGCCCATATTCATGGGTTATTGTTTCAATCTAAGGCTGAATTTATCATTGTGTTGTTTTTTTCGTTTAATTCAGGATATAGATTATTTAAAATATTAATTAACCTCTCATTGTTAAGCGATAAAAATCATTTTGAGTTTTCGTTGAAGTTTAAATAATTATTTTTAAATAACAACTCATCATAATATATTTTTTCTATTTCTTTGTCTGTCATGCCTCATATTGATTTGTTTCAATCAATAAAATATATGGCTTCATATTTATCTTTATTTAAGATTGCTGTTACTCAGTCTCCTCATATGATTCTCATTTTTTTGGCATTTATATCTTGTATGTTTATGTATGATTTTTTTTCTATTTTTACTTCAACAGGCTCTCCACAGTTCGCATAAATTTTCATAGCATCTGAATTGATCAATAAATTTAGTCTATCATTTTCTAGTAAATATTGATTTTTGGATATTCTGTTGTTTTCATGCTCAAAATATCCTCAAACTGATGATATGCTAGTATTTTGATTTAATTTTATTCCATCATGCAAATAAGTGTAAATCTCTCCTGGATTTCTTGTAATTTTACTGGTTGTGATTGATATTTTGTCATTTGTAGGTGTAGAGCTTTTTTCTTTATTAAGTGTAGCATATTTAAATGTGTTTTTTTGGTTTTCTCGTGTTGTTATTATAATGTCATTTAAATTTTTGTATATAATTGTATTGTATACTACATTGATTAAAGTTTTTTTATCTCAAATTTCTTTAATATTGTTGTCATTATTATATTTGTATGGTTGTATATTAGTATTTCACATAGAATCATGTTGAGAAACAAATATTATTGTTTCTTTATTGTTTTCTACAAAACTTACACTTATTTTTTCTCAGTGATTTATGGATATACCGTGCATCTTGTCTAATGAGTTTTGATTTTTTTTGTATAAATATATTGTGTCTCATCAATTACAATACATATGTAATTCTTCATCATTTTTGAAGAATTTAATTTCATTTTGGCAAGATGTTCACATACTATTTAATAGAGATTCATTGTTTAAATCTAGGATGTAGAAATTGGAATTATTACTTAAAACATATAATATATTATTGTTTATATACATATTTTTTGTTCACCCATTTTCATTTATTTTATCAAATTCCTTTTGTAGATATAGACTATTGTCTATGATATTTTTTATATTAAATAAATTTCAATCTTTTATTGTTATCCGACTAAAGACCTCTCTATCTGAAACTATATGTTTTAAGACAATAATATTTTGATACATTTTTATATCCACAAGATTATCTATATTTGATCATATCTGTGTCAAAGATAAGTTTTGTTTATTTAAATTCCAAAAACTTACATCTTTTTTTCAATTATCTATTCTAATTAACATATCATTTTGATTATTGTCTTCTGTTGTATATATTTCTATGTCTCATTTATCTCATAGAAAGTCTGAACTTACTTTTAATATACTTGATTTAATTTCATTTTCTGTAGTTTCAATTAATTCTAATTTTCGTACTCATCCATTATCTATTATGTTTAAAAAATCTCAATCAATCTCTCTTTTTTTAATTATTTTTTCTCATACTGTATTTAATTCTTTTTGGTCCTCTCGTTTGTATTGGATATAATCATCCTGAGTTTCACAGAAAACATCATCTTCAACTATTTTAAATTTTCATGGATTTGATAATTCTGTGAAAATTTTTAGATTACTATTTCATAACTGTATTTGTGCTGTATATTCCTTTTCTGTGTCTAATTTCTCTCTATTTTCTTTGCTTAAATTTATTTTAAATATCTCTCATACGTGTATAATTTTTTCTGTTTTTCCATCTTGAGATATTATTAAGTTGCCTTGAATATCTTTTATCATTAATTTGTATATATCTGCTTGGAAATGCAAACATTCTTTTTTATTAATACTGTTGTTTCACAATTGTATAGTACAGCTATTTTCTGTATAAGTTTGTTCTGATCATTTTGTCGATGCATAAACTTTTGATCACACTCATTTGTTTAATACTTTTCCTAATTTTGTTATAATTCTTGTTATAATTCTGTTGATTTTAGAGATTTCTCTTTTTTGTGTTGTGGCTTCCATTTCTGATTTTGTATTTTTATTTCGTTGATCTATTAGTGGATCTGTTGGATGTATAAATATTGATTCAAATCGAACATTGTCAGATTTTGCAATATTTTTTATTCTTAGATGATTCCATCAATCAAATATTATGCTCTCATTTATTCCTAAAAACGGAGTATGTCAAAACGGTATACAATTGTTTATTGCTATACAATTTTGTGTTCATGATGGATAATTTAGTACTTTCATTCATATTGTTTCTCGATTACCAAAAACATTATATCATTCCATTATGTCTATGTGTTCCATAGCTTCTGGAGATATCAATCATACTATTGCTATTTTACTTCATTGTGGATAATCTATTTTGCTAACTATTTCTTCTTTTAGTTTTGCTGCATTTGCATCATTTGTTGGTATTATATTGGAAGTAATAAGTCTGTAAATATTGTCATTTAATCACATTCATTTAGCATACTCTGATAATAGTTGATTTAATTCATCTATAAAGCTTTTGGAGTAGTCTCAAATTATCATTATTACAGAATAAATGTTTTCTTCTTTTTCTGCTGCAAAAACTTTTCTTGCTCATAGTATTTCATTTAATCAAATTCTTTTTTGTGAATTTCATTCAGCATATTTTGTATTAATTTCAATAAATCAATTTATGATTTCTTCAAATACTTCTTTTGTGTTTATGCTTCAAATTCAGCATTGTTTATAGTTTCAATTTTTTATCTCATAGTAATTTCCACAATCACTTAATGCTACATCTGAACAACTTTGTGTTGTGTATTCTATATTTCATTTTCAATCTTCATATTCTTTAATTTTTTTTGTTAATCATTCTCATGTACATGTGTTTTCTATTTTATTACAAGACAACAATATGTCGTGATTACTATTTATATTGTTCAAGTTATATTGTCCGCCCGGAGAATAAAAACCAAATCCATTAACATTAATATTTCATGCATAATATCATGGGTTATTTCAAAAACTTATTCAAAAATATCATCAGTTTTTTATGACATAATAAGTTTTTCAGTCTAAAACTCATATATTTTCTCCTCATTTTATATAACATCAATTTTCGCTAGATGTTGAAATTATGTATTTTTGATTACAAGTTTTAGACGGTTTACATTCTCATTCTTTTGTAGAATAGTTTCGATAACATATTTTTTTTGAATTTAAATCAAAGTGATATCAACATTTTTTTTGATCTTCGATTTCTTCGCAACTGTTTGTTCAAATATATCATTCACAAGAAACACAGCTTTCATCTTTTAATACACAACTAACATCTCCACAGTCTTTCTTTCAATTACAATTGTTGTCTATTCAGTCATTACAAATCTCTTGAGATTTTGGATTGATTAAATAAGAGTTATCATCACAATCCACATCTTCACAAAATCCGTCCCCATCAAAATCTACACATGGGCATGAACATGTCTTATAATTTATGCTATATTGATAATCAATAAATTTTCATTTTATTTTATCTCCGATTGCTCCACAATTATTTTTTTCATTGGTTTCTATTATGCAATATGGTTTTAAATATGATCAAATTGAATCACAATTTGACTTATCTACTCATTCAAAAACACAAAATCATATTTTAGAGCGAAAAACATTTGTTGTGTCACACATTTTGGATTGGCAATCATTATTATCTGTACAGGCTACTCATTCAGAACACTTGCATTCTGAGTGAATAAATCATCAGATGATCGTTTCTCAAATCTGAGATTCATATTTGTTCATAACTTTAATCTCATATTTATATTCTGCTCATTCATGTAATTTATATAAGTAATTTTTATTAACGCAAAGATCGTTTTCTTTGCAATCAATAATTTGATGGGCAGAAATATTATCATCTATGATTAATTTATTATCTTGATTTTCAAAGACTTCTTCAACTTTCAGATTTATATATTCTAAAACATGTTCTCAGTTTCAATTAATTGTATTTATTTTATGTACTGTAGCATCGTTTGGTATGCCATTAGACGCTCCATTAAATGATAATATAAAAGAAACACATGTAGAAAAAGCTACTTTTATAGCTGTAGATCATATTATACCTAAAAACTCCATTTTTTTAATTAGTTAATATTATAAAACTTTTTTATAATATTATATATAATTTTTTTTTTGTCAAAAATTTGATGACTTTTTTGTATTAGAAACCAACAAGATTGATTTTAAAAAATGTTTTAAAAAAAATATACCGATAGGTATATTAGTTTAGATATTACCCAGAGTGGGACTTGAACCCACACGTCCTTACGAACACCAGATTTTGAGTCTAGCATGTCTACCAATTCCATCATCTGGGCATTTTTATTCTTTACTTTATTGAATATTCTAACTGTTTTTCCAATTCCATTCCCGCTATTCAGCGGGATGTCCAATCTTATAACAAAATCACTAAATTGTACGAGTACTTTTGTTTAAGCTTGACACATCTGGGCAATTGAAGTCGAAAGTTATAAAGTTTATAAAGTTCATCAGGTTTTTAACTTAATAACTTTAAGACTTGATGACTTTAAGACTTGTACTGTGTGAGGTACTTTTAAAAAAATAGAGACAAAAATCAATTGATTTTTGTTTTTTTTTGATTATTAGTTAAATTAAGGTGATTTATTCATCGCAAATTTTTAGAATATAAGATTAGAAAATGGATTTGAACAAAGTACAATTGATTTGAAGAGCTACTAACAATTTAGAAGTAAAAACTATTGAAAGTAGTGGTACATCTGTAGTAAACTTTACTATTGTGACAAACAGAAAGTTTAAAAACAGAGATGAAAACATGGTAGAAGAAGCGGAATATCACAGATGTGTAGCTTACGGAAAGTGAGCAGAAGTTCTTTGACAGTATGTTACAAAATGAAAAAGAATTTATGTGGAAGGTAGATTGAGGACAAGAAAATGGCAAGACACAGAAGGTAGAGATAGATACTCTACAGAAGTGATTGTTGATAACTTTATCTTCTTGGATTCTAAATCTGCTTGATCTGATGAAGATTTGGATGTAATGCCAGAGCTTAATGATGATGACGTTCCATTTTAATTAAAATGTAAACAAAAATCAAAAACAGAATTAAAATGAGTTTTATAAATAAAACTACTTTTCTGTTTTGCGTTTTAAATATATAAAATTATTTGATAATGAGTTTTTCTGATGAAAATAAAATAAGGATTAAAAATATATTTTTGGATATTTTTGACATGCTTTCATTTTTTGTATTTGTGTTGGGTATTGTTTTGTTCGTTAGGTTTTTTGTAGCAAATCCATATACAGTTGTTTGAGCTAGTATGGCTCCTACTTTTCATGAAAATGATTTTATCATAGTTGATAAAGTGTCAAAAAGATTTGATGTTTTAAATAGATTAGATGTGATTGTTTTTGTACCAGAAGGTAAAACAACTCCATATATAAAAAGAATCATCTGATTGCCTTGAGAAACAGTAAAAGTCAAAGATGGGTCTGTCTTTGTTTGTGATTTTGACTGAAACAATTGTGAAGAATTATTGGAATCTTATCTGCCAGAAGATTTGAAAACAAAAACTAGGTGTGGACTAACAGAATTTAAAATAGAAAATTGATATTTTGTATTATGAGACAATAGATGATTTAGTACAGATTCGTTATGTTGTTTTGGATTAGGTTGTTATGATGGGGCAAATTATGAAGTTATGGACAAAGATATCATAGGTAAAGTTTTGTTTAGATTGTTCCCAGGTTTTGGTACTGACTTTTATGGTTAATTTTATGTAATAACATAATTCATAAAATGTGAATAATATCTACTTTTGATCCTAAGTTTCAAAAAAAAACGCTTAATGAGTTGGTTGAAAAATATTGAGCAGAGAAAGTAATCTTAATTAAAAAAAGTAGATTTTTTTTGTGGATAAAGGTTTTGGTGCCATTTCTTTTTTGGACATCCCTTTTAATCTTTGCATTGATAGTTTTTGTGAAAAAAATAAATGTTGATTGGTTTTTGTGGTCACTAGTTGTTCTTTCTTTTATATTGTGGATTATACCAAACTCAAAAGCACTGAAATATTATCTAGATTATAAGATGGATTTTATAATAGTGAATCCTAGATCTTTTATAAGATATGATCAAGACTGATTTTTTAAGAGAGTATCTAAAACGATTGATTTAAAAAAAATTAGATCTATATCTGTTAGAAAAACATGATTTTGGAATAGTATATTTAACAATGGTAGTTTAGTGATATTGTCGGAGTGATGAGAAACAGAACAAGATGAAGCATTGAAAGCAGGTGAAATAATATTTAGATTTTTGTATAATCCAGAGTTATATAATCAAAAAATTAATAATCTTTTGTCTGATACATTTATTAAATAACAAGAACAATGAAAGAAAAAATTAAAATACCTTATGATATATATGAATCTCCAAATGAGATGGTCATAATTATGCCATTATGATGAGTAAAAAAAGACACTATAGATATTTCTATAAGTGATTATAGATTGATTATTAAGTGAACTAGAGAAAAAATGGTTTTAAAAGATGATTGTATACCATTAAAAGAAGATTGTTATTGGTGAGAAATTGAACAAATATTGGACTTGCCACCACAGACATACTTTGATAGAATTCATAGTAAATTATCGGTTGATAATATATTGCAAATAATTGTTCCAAAAGCTATGGTCCCTGAAAAGATTCAGTTGGAAGTGGAGAGAAGCTAACTTTAATTGATAATTGATGATTGAAAATGGATAATTATCAACTATCAATTATCAACTATCAATTCAAAATAAACTCTTTTAAATTATATACTAGAATAAAATGGCTGTTAAGAAAACTACAACAAAAAAGACTGATTTTGAAAAGAAAATCGATGAAGTAAAAAAGACAACAAGTCAAACTGCTAAAAAAGTAGAAGTAGAATCAAAAAAGATCTTTTCTGAAGCTTGAAATTGGTGGAATAGAGCTACAGAAGAAGAAAGAATCTACATGGTTTTGTGAGTTATATTGTTGATCATATGATTGTATGTTTTGCGTAGTATTGTTGGTGGATTGCTTTTGATAATACTTTGAATGCTTTTTGTTACTGGATTTTTTGCTAGCAAAAAGAATAAATAAATTTATAATGCAAACTTATTTACTAATCGATAGTCGATTTGTGTAAAGACACTATCGGCAGTCGATTTTTTTATTATTTTATCTAATATTATGTATAAAGATATAAAAGATTTTTTACAAAAAGAATTGGAAAACATAAAAGAAGCATGACTTTACAAAAATGAGAGAGTAATTGTTTCACCGCAAGATGCAGAAATTAAACTGGAAAATGGAAAGACTGTTTTAAATTTTTGTGCAAACAATTATTTGTGACTTTCAAATCATCCAGAATTAAAAAAATCTGTAGAAGAGACTTTGAAAACACACGGATATGGTATGTCATCTGTACGTTTTATTTGTGGTACTACAGATATTCACAAAACTTTGGAAAAGAAAATTTCTGAATTTTTTGGTACTGAGGACACAATACTTTATGCTGCATGTTTTGATGCAAATGGAGGAGTTTTTGAGCCTTTGCTTGGGCCAGAAGATGCGATAATTTCCGACTCTTTGAATCATGCATCTATAATAGATGGAGTAAGACTTTGTAAGGCACAAAGATATAGATATGAAAATGCAAATATACAGGATTTGGAAGCAAAATTGATAGAAGCAAAAGATGCTAGATTTAAATTAATAGTGACAGATGGTGTATTTTCTATGGACTGAAATGTAGCACCTATGGACAAAATAGTAGAATTAGCAAATAAATATGATGCGATAGTAATGGTGGATGAATGTCATTCTGCTGGAGTTGTTTGAGCGACTGGTAGAGGAGTGACAGAGCATTTCAACATAAGATGACAAGTAGAAATCATCACTGGTACTTTGTGAAAGGCGTTTGGTGGTGCTATATGATGATTTACTACTTGAAAAAAAGAGATAATAGAATTTCTAAGACAGCGCTCTAGGCCTTATCTTTTTTCTAATTCAATACCGCCTATAGTAGCTGCAGCTGGTATAAAAGTATTTGATATGATGAGTAGTACTTCAAAGTTACAAGATAAATTGCACAAAAATACAGCTTATTTTATGGAAAGGATGAAGTGACTTGGTTTTGATCTAAAACCTACTGCTAGTGCTATATGTGCTTTGATGCTTTATGATGCAAAACTTTCTCAAGATTTTGCAAGAGAGCTTTTGGAAGAGTGAATTTATGTAATATGATTTTATTATCCTGTGGTGCCACAAGGTCAAGCTAGGATTAGGATCCAACTTTCTGCAGCTCATGAAATTTCTCATTTGGATAAGGCTATAACTGCGTTTGAAAAGATTGGTAAAAAGTTGGGAGTGATTTAGGGGAAATAACGTATCGCACTCGTCTGATGTGTTTTATATGTCAGATAGTGCGAGTTGTGTAATCGGTGTATTTTATTTAGTTAGCATATATACTTCTTTTTTAAAGGGGGTTGTTTTTATTTGTTTGTTTTTATGTAAAGTTCTCCATTAGAATTAAATTCATAATCATAATTGAATGATAAATTATCTATGTTTTCTATGTTTTTATCTTTACAGCTTTTCTCTATAAATTCAATAAAATTTTTTATAGACCAATGATTTATTCTTTTTCATATCTCAGTTAATCATTGTTCTAAATAAATATTATTATTTGTAATATTTAATGATGTTCGATCTGCATAATCTCAATCCATCGTTTTAATGTCCGGATTAAAATATAAATTTTTATTCTGTTCTTTGTTTTTTACGATTTCTTTAAAATTTCATCGTGTTTTGATCTTCATCTTTTAAATTTTAAAAGTAAAATTATTTAGCAATATCTTTCAATCTATATAGTAATAGTGCGACTTCTGATTTTGTTATATTGATTGAATCTAAAGAAATAGGATCAAAATTTAATCACTCTATTAATAAATAATTGTTGGTAATATTATTTAATATTTACAATAACATAATTAGTATCTCATTCTAATCATTTTCACTTCACATTATAAATATCTCATATTTTTGTATTTTTTCTTATGTATAAATAATCATTCTTAATTTTTATTTTTTTACCTAATTTGTCTTTATTGATAATTAATTGAATAATTTTATCTTCTGATTTAGCATTATTTTTGTTTTCTTTTTCTAAAGAATTTGATATATTTTTTCATCATTTTTTTAAAATTAAAAAAAGTAATAAAATTATATTAAAGACAGGGACGAATAACAATAATCAATTAATTTTTAATCGATTTAAATCATTTAATCTTTTTATGACCCTATCTACTATTAAAAAAAATTGATAAAGTCATATAGGGAATGATAAAATAATAAATGTTATTTCTTTTCATGAACTACCTTCTATCGGGAAATCTACTCATAAAATAATTCATATAATTTTTATTAAAAAATAAGATAGTGTAGATACAATTAAAACTGATACAAAAAAGTCAAATCAGTCTATTGTTTTATCTTTAGAAAACCAAAAAATTTTTTTTATTCAAGATTTTAGTTGCAATAAATCATTCTCATATTCAATATTGATTATGTCTTTCTCTTTTTTTGTGATAGTTTTTTTCTTTTTTATGTTTCACATATTTTGAAATTAAAGAATAAATCAATTAGAATATACCTATTTCGTTTATTTTTGCAAAATAAAATTGTATTGCTGTATGTTTTCTACTTTATATTTTGGTTTGTTTTTGCATATATAAACGTATATGTTATTACAACCTATATCGTATAATTTGAAAATAAATATTTCATTTAGAAATGCAATAATTGATTTTTATGTTTAGTTTTGTACTTCATTTTTATTAAAGATTTGTTAAAAAATTTTTATTAAATTATTGAATTGAAAATCGAAATTAAATAAGTAGAACAAAGTTTGTATATTGACTTAAAATTTTGAAATTTAGAATTAATTTTTTGATGGCAAAGGTTGCAGATTATATATTGGATAATGTAGATATAGTAGATGTGATTTCCAGGAGAGTAAACTTAAAAAGAGCTGGGAGTAATTTTTCTGGTTTATCGCCATTTCAAAACGAGAAAACGCCATCTTTTATGGTTTCTCCACAAAAGCAAATTTTCAAAGATTTTAGTTCTGGTGTGGGTGGAAATGTGATTACTTTTGTGATGGAATATGAAAAAGTAGATTTTATGGATGCTATCAAAATCATAGCAGAAGAACAGAGATTGGATATATCAGAGTACATAAGTACTTCAAATAATTCAAAAAATTTTGCTGATGAAAAAGAAAAAATAAAAAGAATTCACAAACTTTCTCAAGATTTTTTTGTAGATAATTTGAAAAAATCTTCAGTTGCTATGGATTATCTCAGACATGAAAGAAAACTGGATGAAAAATTGATTCAAGAGTTTGGTATTGGATATGCCCCAAATAGTAGTTATGATATTATTACCAAACTAAAGGAAAAATGATTTAATGAGCAAGATTTGATTCAATCATCATTAGCAAAAAAATGAACTAGCGATTATTTTGGTTTTTTCAAAAATAGAATTACTTTCCCCATATATGACACTAGAAACAATATAGTATGATTTAGTGCTAGAGTACTTGATCCACAAGATCAGCCAAAATATCTTAATAGTAGCGAACATGCTGCTTTTGAAAAATCTAAAATTTTGTATGGTTTAAATTTTGCAAAAAATCATATAAAAGTACATGATATGTTGGTGCTTGTGGAATGACAGATGGATGTAATAGCTTTGGCTAGATTGTGATTGTCAATATGAGTAGCTACTTGTGGTACTGCTGTGACAGAAAGTCATTTTAAGTTGATCAAAAGATATACAGACAATGTTTATATATTGTTTGACAATGATGAAGCATGAAAAAATGCGACAGTAAGAGCTTTGAAAATAGCATACAGAGAAAATATTTTTCCAAAAATGATTATTCTCCCATCAAACTTTAAAGATGTAGATGATTTGGCAAATGTGGAAAATGGGATAGATATTTTCAACTCTTGTATCAAAGATTCTAAGGATGCTTTTTTGCAAATATATGAATTATTGAGGGAAAAATATGATATGACATCTCCTGTAGACAAGCAAAAGATTTTCAATGAAATGTTTTCATTGATTATATGCGTTGATAATTATACTATTCAAGAGCACTATAAACAATTGTTGGCTGATAAAGTCTGACTTCCATATGAAGTTATTTCTTTACAGTTCAATAAATATGTACAAACAGATTGAAAATTTGAGACGAATAAAAAAATTAAAAATGAAGAAAAAAAATCTTGGCAGCCAGATAGAGAAATGGTCTGCGCAGCTTTGTTTTATGAAAATATGTTTGAAAAATATATTGAAAACAAAGAAATATGGTCAAATTTTATAATATTTGCTCAAAGTATTTGAAAATATTTGGAATGATCTACACTAAATAAAGTATTCGAAAAAAAAGACTTATTGTCTCAAAAAGAGATAAATGAATTAAACGAGATTCAGTTGCGATGGGACAAAGAATTATCTGAGTTAACTAACGAGGAAAAAAGATTTGTTAGTATCAAGAATACTGTATCATCAGTTCTCAAAAATTGATTAAAAACTATATTAAAAGGTACAAATATTTCTGCTGATGTAAAACAGAATTTGTTGAATTGAATGAGGTACATATAAGTGGAAAGTTATCAAGTTGCTGTCATTTCGAGTTGTATTGTTGCGAGAAATCTCTTCCTGTCATTCTGAGTGATCTGCCTGTGGTACGTAGGCGTAAGCGTTCCTCACGAATTTAAAAGAGGGATAAAAAATAAATTTTAATGTAGGGGCGATTATTAATCGCCCTTACAACAAAGAATGTTTCTTGTAGGGAACGCTCGCGAGCGTTCCTTACATTTTTATTATATTTTTTTCAAAGAGTACAAACTTTTAATAAAATAAAACGATGTAGGGGCGATTAATAATCGCCCTTACAACAAAACCCCCACTTATGTAGGCGCGGGTACAGATTGCTTCACTGCGTTCGCAATGATAACGCGCCTGCAAGAGGAGGGTTTTTTTAAATCCCTCTATCCCGACAAGTCGGGAGATACAGCTCCCTTTAAAAAAGGGAGACAGAAAACAAATCTCGTTTTTACAAAAACAACCCCTACCTACTCCGACAAGTCGGAGAGAACAAGCCTCTCCCGATATATCGGAATTCCTTTTAGTCGCGAGGGGAGATTTTTTTTTATTCTGGCTAACTACATCCCAATATTTTGCGGGACTTTTTTCAGTCACAGGGTAATAAATAAATGTATGCGCGAAATCGTTTTCGCACCTGAAACAAGAAAAATAAACAAAAAATAGCCATACGATTAAGTACAGCTATTTTCGTTTTATATAATACTATTTTTTACAACATTTGCATCCGAAATTTGCTATCAAAGTTCGAAGTGCTCAAACAGTTACTAATGAGTATACGATTTTTGCAATCATATTCATTGTTGTAAGAGTTGTTTCTACTCCTTCTGCGTCAATTTCTGTACTTACCACATCAGGGAATATAAAAGCAACCAAATTTAGATCAAACCAAGCATATAAACCTCGGTTTAAACCTCATACTACAAGTAGTATTAGAAAAATCCAATAAAGAACTTTCATTTTTTGTAAATTTAAAGATAAAAATAAATAATTTTACTAGAAAAATATAGTTTTTTTATTACATAAATCAAGTTTTTTAAAAAAACTCACATTGCTGTGAGTTATATTTTAAGATGAATTTTTTGTTTAAAATGGTAAGTCATCATCTGCTGGTGCAGAAGGATTTGGGTTTGTTGAATTTGCAGCACCCAATCTATCTATTTTCCAAGCAGATATACCATTAAACCATCTTCCATTGTATTCTCTAGCTCTAAAGTTTAGACCAACTTTTACTTTGTCTCATTGTTTAAACTCTTTAATCATGTCTACTTTGTCTCCAAAAACATCTACAGCAATTGATGATTTAAATTCTCTGTCTGTTTCTTCTTCTAGTACAAAGTTGATTTTGCGTAGATTGTTTGCTCAAACTGTCTCTTCTATTCACATCATAGTGATAATTCCTTCAAATTCCATTTTCTAATTGATAATTAAGTAAAATTGTATTTATTATTTACTAATAATTTTTGTTTTTTCAAGAGTATTTTTGTCATATTCCAAAAAACTCTTTTAGTACTATCAAAACTAATCCAATATTTATAAAAATATCAGCTAAATTAAATATGGGGAATCGTTTGAATGCCATAATAAAATCTCTAACTCATCAAAATAATATTCTATCTATTAAATTTCCAATAGCTCATCATATGATAAATATTGTCGTTCGTGTGGATATTTGTTTTTTGTGATGATAATAGAATACAGCTACGATTATAAATAAAGTTCAAATTATTGTGATCAATTGAGGTATCGGTAGCGATCGAGATATCCCAGTATTAAAAGCGGATTGAATTATTCATCGATCAGAAAATAATCATTTGTCGTAAAAAAAGTATTTAGATATTTGATCTAAGAGTATTAGTAGGGTAGTGAATATTATTGTGTTTGTGTATTTTTTCATGTTTTTAAGTTTATAATTAATTTGTCATTCTGAACCGGCAGTACTGCGCGGTGAAGAATCTATATATTTAGAGATAAATAATATTAAAGTGCTGGATTCTTCGCTTTATTATATTTTGCTCAGAATGACAGTCCTGTTATTTAAATTAAAACTCAAACTGTTTCTATGTGGTGTGTTTGTGGGAACATATCTACAGCTTGCAGAGATTTTATTTTAAATCATTTTTCTATAAACAATTCTATATCCCTAGCCATAGTACTTGGATTACATGATATGTATAATAGTTTGAAATTGTTCTCTTTTTTGAGATTTGCTATTCGATCTATTACATTTTTGTGTAATCATTCTCTTGGTGGATCAACAATTATAAGTCAGATATTGTTTAATTCGTTTTTTATTTCTGGGTTATTATTTAATACTTTCTCAGATGGTGATGCTATAAATTTACATTTATTTTTAATTCAATTTATTTCTGCATTGTAATTCGCGTCTTGTATTGCTTCTTCTACTATTTCTATTCCAAGTAAACTTTCTCATATTCATGATTTTAGAAAGCTGATTCATATGCTACCAGTACCACAGTATAGGTCTAGTATTTTTCATTTTATTTCTCATATTTTTAATGTGTTCTCTATTCATGTTTGAAATAATTTTTCTGCTCAGTGTGTGTTTGTTTGAAAAAATGAGAATGGTGAAACTCTGAAGGTGGAACCAGCGATTTCAAATCCCCCATTTTCCCCTTTATCAAGGCGGGATAATTTTTCATATATGTATCAGTCTCAAAATAATATTTCTGTTTGTATGTTTTGTCATCTTACTATGTCTGCTAGACTATCGTTGTAGGTGATTACAAAAGTTGTTATATTTTCTTTGATAAATTTATCTTCTTTTAATTCATTTTTCAATTTTTCTCGTGATGAAATCTCTCCTTGATCTTTTATCGGGAATACAGCTAGATTTACAAGTATTTGATCTGTATTTACTCACTCTCTTATTACTAAATGACGGAAAAATCCTCTACGAAATTTTTGGTCGTAAGTAGGTAGTCATGAATCAAAGCAAAGTTTTTTGATATATTCAAAAATTTTGTTTGCCTTTTCTGAGATCAGTCAGCAGTTATCTATATCTATTATTTTACTGAATTCTCATTGTTTGTGAAAACCAAGATTTCGTTTGCTTTCTATTCACTCTCTAGCTGCCATATATACTCCAAAACTAAACTCTATTTTGTTTCTATATCATTT
This sequence comes from uncultured Candidatus Peribacteria bacterium, assembly GCA_964609035.1. Lineage (GTDB taxonomy): Bacteria > Patescibacteriota > Gracilibacteria > Absconditabacterales > Absconditicoccaceae > JALOAF01. The sequence goes on along the minus strand of CAZSQL010000009.1, from coordinate 14,249 downwards.
TTCTTGTGGAGAGGGGACTATGGGTAAAAATTTTGGTTTATCTTCTATTTTTCTAAAACAATCTTCCACCATTTCTTGCTTTAATTCTAATTGTTTTGGATAGCTGATTAGTTGTCGTTTGCATCATCAGCAGCCGATTTTGTGTTTAAGAGACGTTTCAATGTTTCAACGTCCCAAAGTTTCAACGTCTCAGTCTTTATTTATTGGGCTAAAAAAGTGTTTACAGAAGATTTCTCAGTCTGTGTATTTTTTGTCATATTGATGTATTTGAGTTATGTGTCATTCCAGATAATCTTTTTTGTTTTTTTTGATATTACAATCGACTATACTTCATGGCAAGGCTCATCATTTTATCAAAACTTTTTTACCATCTTCTAGTTTTGCTATACCTACTCATCCATACCCCACTCTTTCTATTTTTAGATTTTTTATATGTTTCAAAATTACAAAATTACATAAATAAAATTTTATTCATAATAATAATTTGTGATTTTTAATCAATGATTTTGATAAATTTTATAAGCCTCCGGCGGGCTATTTTTGAGGGCGCAAAAATAGCAAAAACGCCTTTTTTATGTGGCTTGGTCACAGTCATACGTTTAAATTAATAATGAAATATTGAATACGAAGAAATCTCGCATAGGCTCGTTTTCTTAAGTTTTTTCTTAAATTTATGCTCAGTAATTTCATTAAGCCTGACGAATGTGACCAAGAATTTTAATGTTTATTTACTTTTGATCTTTTATTATTTCAAAATTCCTCTAAAGAAATTTATTATTCTAAGAAAAAACTTTTTTAATGTGCTGATTTCTTTATATTCTTCAACAAATTTTTCCTCAAAATAATTCTCTGGATAAATAACTTTAAATTCTGTAATATTGTTTTCTTCATCAAAACTTATTTCTGCGATTATCACTATGTGTCAGTCTTCAAAATTTACTACTGCTTGGTCGTCATCAAGTCGCTCAATAATTGTGGTGTAAAATGTTCATCAAAGCACTTCATTTACATCATAATGATTTGCGATTTCCGAAATGTTTTGTTCTAGATAAATTTCTCTTTCACATTTAATTTTGCTTAAATTATCACTCAATAGACAAGAATCTCATGCTGATGTTAGGTTTGAAAATAATATAAACACAAATACGCTTAAAATAATTTTTTTGATCATTTTTTGTGTATTTTAGAAATTAAAGTATTTCTCGATCTTCTATATCTCATTCTATCATTTCAAAAATGGGATGTGTCTGGATAATTTTGGAATTTTTAATCTCTTCATATTTTTTTATATCTCTAGTTTTTGTTTTATTTAATATATGTTGCTTTTCAAATTCAATCTGTCATGTGGTTACATTAATTTTTTCTATATTATCTATAAGTTTAAATTTTGATTTATCAAATAAAAATCATCTATTGTCTGCTTCAATATATATGTGTTGTAGATATAAATTTATTGCAGAAATAGGATTTTTTTGTTTTTTAAATCTATTTAATTGTGGATGGTTTTTGTATCATTTTGTTTTTCATTCCAAAACTTTTTTTGCCAATAAAGACTCTCTTCGTAGTGCTACTAATCCCTTACTATCTAAGTGTTTTGGGTGAATTGATCGTAGTCTCATATCTTATTGCTTTATATTAAAAATGCTATCCTCATCTTTTCAAACAAATTTTAATTTAAATTCATTTCATTCTTTTAGTATTTCAAAAATTTCTCATCAAATTCTGATTTGAGTTTCTCATCAATCAATTGCATTTTGAATTAATCATTGATGATTTTCTTCTAGTCTTTTTGCTATTTCTTGGTGTTGTGGTTGCATGATTTTGTATAATAAATTTATAAACAATTATCATAATAAATACTTTTTATTTTTTTTCAATTATAAATTTTTATATTGAAAACTATTATCTTAATCTTAAATTATACTTTGTATTTATTATCAAAAATTTTAATATGCTTTTGATTTGAGATCTTCATATAAATTCACGTGTAAAAGATAGGGTAGTGGATGTGTTAAAAAAATACATTTCAGACAATGCAGACCAAAAAAATATAGTTTTTTTGTGAGATTATGTTTATCATTTTTCTTATGATAGGTCTGCTTTGCTTTCACTTTATACATTATTTCTGGAGCTTTTTTCTCAATGAAAAAATGTCTATATTTTGGCTTGAAATCATGATTGGATAGGAAGTACTTTTGTCTTTGAAGAGGCTAAAAGGACTTATGAAATAATTACCAATAATTTTGTCTCAAATGATAAATGAGGGAAAATTGAATTTATTACAAAACCAAAAGTGGAAAATATAGAGTGAGAAGATATTTTGTTTTTACCGTATTTTTTGGAAGAATGAAGAATAAATAGTGAAGATTGAAGAATGAAGAGTGAAGAGTCCAAGAATGTTAAGGAATTAGAAATTGAAAATGTAATTAAGATATTGTCGGAATCAAAGAAAAAGAATGAGATTGTTAGTGCAAAAGTAAATCAAATACTATTGGATTATATACAAAAATATCCTAAACTTACTATAATTCATCATTATTATATTGAGTGAATTAATTTTCCGTGACAAAGAGGTAGATTTTATTTTAATGACATAGCTATTTCTAAATTATTTTGTGAACTGCCAAATATAAAAATGATTTCTGGACACTTGCATCAGTGATTTGTCTACAAAAATTATTTGTGTACCGGAAGCGTTCGAAATACTTCGCCATTGGAGGTGAATCACATCAAAATGTTGTTTAAATATTCAAATAATGTAGCGAAATGAAATATGATTTTTATAAATCCGTATTTGTTAATTGAGAATTGATGATTGATAATTGATAATGGATCTAAAGATGTTGCTAAAATAAATGAAAAGTTCGTGGATGAGTTTGTTTTGAACACTATAGATGAAAATAAACAAAATTACCAGTGATCTGATATTTGGGATGTTGATTTTGATTCACAATATAAGATTGAGAATAAGGATATCTCTATTTCTATGAAAGTAGAGGATTTGAATTATGATGAAATTAACAAATATATTGATGAAGATTTGTTCAAAAAACTAAAAGATGTTAAGCTAAAAAAGAATTTGAAGGTCACAAAAGATCTTTTTGAAAAAATGGATATAGAGGGAAAAAATCTGACTCAATGATTTTCTGATTGGAAATGATTGCTCAAAGATTATTTGACTAATAAGTATCCAGAAGATTTTGATAAGTACCTAGATTTCTTGAGAAAAGAGAAAATAGTTTAGAGTGAAGAATTGATGATTAGTAATTAATAATTGATGTATTTGCTAGCCATTAGCCAATAGTCATTGCTTGTAAATTATAAATTCTGAACTGTGAACCATAAACTGTACATTGTAGCGTATAAAAAAAGTAGTTTATTTTTTGACAAAATAAAATGTTTTGAGTATAATATGTTTGTATTTTATTTTGTTCATTATATTTATGGCTACAAACAATGATATTATTCTTCATAAAAAATTTGGTTTTGATGGTGATAATTATGTAGAAATGCAAAAAAATCAAATTTTGGATAGACTATCAAACTTTTCTGGTAGACTTTATTTAGAAGTTGGTGGAAAATTTCTTAGAGATCCTCATGCTTCTAGAGTTTTGCCGGGGTATTTGGTAGACAGCAAAAAAGTGATTTTTTCTGATTTAAAAGATAAAATAGAAGTTTTGTATTGTGTAAATTCAGAAGATATTGTCTCAAATAAAAAGTTTAATGATGAAAATATAGATTTCTCTGATTATGTAGATCGCAATTTAATGGTAATAGAAAGAAGTCTTGGTGTAAAACCAATAATTGTAATAAATAAAATAGATGTAGCCAGTATGTTTGATTTGGTACTTAATTTTGAACGTAAATTTCAAAAGAAACAATACAGAGTTTTTGAAAGATACAAAATAACTGCATATCCATACAATATAAATGATCTTTTGAGTGATAGTTGATTTGGATGAGATGATCATATTCCGGTTACCAAAAATTTAGTACTTGTGACTGGGGCTGGTAATGATAGTGGTAAATTAGCAACTTGTTTGGGTCAGATTTATTTAGATAATGAAATTGATATAAAATCTGGTTATGCAAAGTTTGAGACTTTCCCTTTATGGAATCAACCATTGGATCATCCAGTCAATTTAGCATATGAATTGGCTATAGAAAATACTTGAAATAAGCTTGTTTTAGATTCGTTCCATCATGAGGAGTATTGACAAAATGTAGTAGTAAATCAAAAAGATTTAGATGATTTTTGAAATATTATGGAAATTATAAAAAATATTGTAAATCACAAAAATTATATGATAAAATATAAATCACCTACAGATATGATTATAAATACAACATCTTTTTGTATTACTGATGATGAAATTGTTAGAAAAGCAGCATTGGAAGAAATTGAGAAGAGAAAGAATTAGTTAAAAGTTAAAAGTTAAAAGTTAAAAGTATAAAACCTTAAAAATTTATAAACTTGATAACTTGATCACTTTAAAACTTGATAACTTTATAAACTTGATAACTTTTTACTGTTACATTCTTCACTGTGCGTTGTGCAATAAGGGATTATAGTAGTTGAATAGTAAAGAAATAATATCTCATGTTCAAAGTTTTTCAGTACTTATTCATATAGAATTTAGTCATTCCATTATTAGATTGCATCTTGTGTCTAGCATGCTTTTTCATTTTTGAAATCATCTATATCTTTCTACAATTTTTTCTACATTATCTTTTGAATTTAGTACATCCAATAATTTGGTAAACCAAGATTTTTTTATACTACTTTCATCCTTTTCTCACAAATAATACGGTATAATTATATAAAATGATTTTTCGTAGATTAATCATTGTTTACTATCTATGTTTTCTAAAAATCTGTAATAAGATTCTCATGTTTTTTTTAATGTTGGATTTGTGATTTTTGATAAATTTTTGTCTATATATCAAAGGTATCCAGATAAATCTAGGTAATTGTTGCGAACGGCTATTTGTATAGGAAATCATAATCAATTTAAAAATCTTTTGTATTGTTCTAATACTATTTGTTGTTCGTCAAAATTTTTTAAATCTAAATTTATTCATTCTACTTTTAATATTGATCTAAGTCAGCCGTCTTTTAATATTATTGTATCATTTTTTATTTCAGAAATAGGTAACATAGTTTCTGTATTAAACATATTTTCTGTTTTGTTTTTTTGTATATTCATTTGTTCTCACAAATTTAATAGTCACATATTTGAATATTAATATCTAAATATTATACATTTGCACTATTGGATTGTATCCAAAATATTAAGCTTACTATAAATCGAGATAATCACATTATTGTAATTGCTATAGCAACTCATTTTATCACTTGTTTTGCTTTTGTCATTCAAAATTCTTCTTTGGAGAAAAACATCATATAAAAAGCGTATATTAACATTATCAATGCAATAAAACTTACAAAAGACAGTAACATATTTACTATCATTTTTGCATAATATATTGCTTTACTTGTTCCAGAATCGTATCGTCCTTGATTACTTAAATTAAACAAAGATAATAACCTATTTAAAACACTATCATTGTTTTGTACTACATCTGTTTTTATGATTCATCATATTTCTGTTTCATTTCATATGGCTGTAGTATTGTCGTGATAATCATAGTAAAAATCATATGAAAATCAAAATCATATTATAGATAGAATGGTTGTAGTCAATATTATCAGTTTTGTTTTCATTTTAAGGTTTATATTATAAATTTTATACATCTGTTATGTTTGTTATTATTCGGAATATGAAGCTTATAATAAACCAGCTTAATCATATTCCTCATATAGCTATTGCAGCATATTTGATTCATTTAAGTCATTTCTTGTATTTTGTTTCATCTCATGCTGCTGTCACTATCATAAATCAGTGTACTAATAAGTATACCAAAGCAACAAGTCATAGCATTCATAGTGCTCGATTTATTATGTTTCTAATAATTCATAAAGTTCTATTTAATGCTGTACTATGTTGTGTAATTTCATAGTCATTGTCCACTATTCATTCTAATGTATAGTTTCAGTCATCTGATTTTACTACTTGATATGCTCATTGTCTAATTGGATCTCAAATTGTTGTTCATCAAATATCTGTATTTACTGCTGAATTTACATCTGTATTTAAAATTGTACTTGTATTTCCAAGTTCAAACTGTCAAAAGGTGTTATTTAAAATAAATAAACTATTTCATATAAACAATATACTTAATATATAACATATGATTTTTCTCATTTAACTTGGATGATATAAAAATTAATATATATAATAATATCAAAAAAAGTTTTTTTTGCAAATTTTGTTCTTGAAAAATACAATATATTTATTATATATTCATTATTTCTGCAAAAATGTTTGACTTTTATTATTTTATATATGAGCTAATGATGAAAAAAAACTTATTTATTTTGTTTAGTTTGTATTTTTTTGTATTTCAACCAATCATATTATGATTGTTGCGAGGAGAATACAATTTCTTTTATCTTTCAATAATAAATTTGTTTTTTATAATTATTATTCTCTCTTTTTCTAAAGAGAGCAAAGTAGAAAAAAAAGAAGTAAATCTAGACCCAAAAATAGATCTTTCTGAAAAAATACATTATGTTCAAAAACAAAAATCACACAAAAAAATCTCTCATTTTTGGTTTTTTGTCATTTCTGTTTTGTTTGGATTTTTTATATGGTTTTGGATGCCAGATTTTATTCTATCTTTAAAATTGATTTCTATAGTTTTATCGTCTTTTGTGTTGTTTATATTGTTTTGATTATTGTTTAAATTTAAAATTTTAAAAGCATGGGAATCCAAACTTTATTTCATAATTTTGTTGTGACTTGTTGTACGATATGTTGTGATATTTTTTGATGTAAATTTTTTAAGTAATGTGAAAGAAAAAGTGGATGAAAATGTGTCTTTAAATACTGGAATATCTTTTGTGTCTGTAGATGCAGATTTGACTTGAGAATCTTTAAATATTGAGAATATTTTAAATGAAGATGTCTCTGTAGATCTTTCCAAAAATGCGACATTTGCAGATGTTATAAAATATTTAATAGACGCAAATTCTATAAAATTAATCGAAAATAAAAATATTAAATTTGATTATGTCTCATACAACAATATTGATTATCCTTATTATAGGACAGCATATTCATTATGAATGATTGGTAAAACTTTAAATCCTTCAAAAACATTACTTTGTGAGACTTTTGTGGTGATGATGTGATTGGCAGAAAAATGGAATGTATGATCTTATACAGATATCAAACAAGCATATTGGAATTACGCTAAAACAAATGACAAACTTCCTAATTGTAAATATTGAAAATTTCTTACTATAGCAGATTTGAAGTAAGTCATAAAGTCATCAAGTTTATAGCTGATAGCTAATGGCTTATAGCTAATAGCTAATGGACTATGGCTAATAGCTAATGGACTATGGCTAATAGCTAGTAAATAAACCAATTACTAATTACTAATTACTAATAAACTAATACACTAATACACTAGTCTCAACTATTACTATATATCTTTTTGTTGTTTATGGTATATTTTGTTTGATTAATTTGTTGTATATTTTGAATATATTTCTTTTTGCATTATAATTGTATATGTATTTACCAATAAGCATATAAATTATAAATGACAAAGACACTAACTTTCATCTGATCTGTTTTTAAAAAGAAAATTCTAAAAAGGATTTTAGGTTTTTTGATTTTGGTTTGAATTTGAACTATGTTGTTTTCAAAAAATGATGTTTTGGCTCAATCGTCTGGTGGTTCTAATACAGCTGCAGAGACTACTCAAGTTCAAAAGATGTCAGAAATAAATGAATTATTTACATATATCTCTAGAACTATATATGCTCTTTTATGGCCAGTCTTGTTTATAGCTGGAATAGCATTGGACAATAGGTTGGTCTATTGATCATTTTTGCACTTAGATGCTAGTTTGTGGACCTTGTGGAATATTATGAAAAATTTTGCCAATTTTGCTTTGTGATTTATGGTACTTTTTGCAATAGTAAAAAATATTTTTACAGCACCATTTGGAAAGTCTTGAGATAAGTGGTGACCAGTTAGTATAATCAAAAAAACACTAATCGCTGGAGTTTTGATCCAAGCTAGTTGGTTTTTGATGGCAGCAGTGATAGATGTCTCTACAATATTGACTTATTCTATATGATGATTGCCTATGACAGTGATGCAAAACAATCCAAAACAGTCAGATTTACCTATACTTTGAGTAAATGCTGTTTTGAGCACAAAATGAGATAACAACAAGATGGATTTACAGTATTACAATACTTATTGAGACAAAAAAATATCTTGATGTGAAGTAAAAAAAATCCCTACATTAACTTGAGATTATATTGTATGAAGAAAGCAAATATTTGTTTCTTCATGAGTTTTGTTTGAGGAATGATACTGTACTATGTGATGATGGCCATATCGTTATTTGGAAAATGAAGATTATAAACCATTTTCTACAGGTAATGATTCGTATAAACAAGGATTGATTAATTATTTTAGTTCTTGATCAGTTGTCTCATTTAGTGGATTATTGGAAGAATGTAAAATCATCCCTACAAGTTTTTCTGAGTTGAGTTCTGGATGTTTAAATAAGTGATATGGGATACTAAAAAAGAGTGATAATTTTTTTCTGGATGCAAGTGAAAATAATAAAATAAAATATACAATTGATAATTTATTAGATAGGTCTAAATGATTTGTTTGACCTTTTATTACTATATATTCTTCTTTGTTGGACTTTTCAAGTTTAGCAACTGATCCTACTGGTGGAAACGGTGTCGTGGCAGACTTTTTAGATCTAATTATAAAACTTTTTTTCGCTGTTATTTTGTTTGTACCTTTGGTTGCTTTGGCTGTGGTTTTGATAGTCAGAGTTTGAATTCTTTGGTTGGTAATAGCAGCATCGCCTATACTAGTTTTGATAAAGGTTTTTGAAGAAATAATTGGGAAAAAAACTGACGGATTGATGTGACATTTTGAATTTTCAAATATTATCAAAATGATATTCGCTCCTGTATTTGTAGTTTTTGCTATTAGTATGTCTATGATATTTTTATCTGCATTAAATCCAAGAGATGTCTCAAAATCTTCATGATTGGGATCTGATCAGATGGCAGAATTATGAATGGAAAAAATCGAAGAAAAAACTTATTCTATATTATGATTGGTAGAAATAACATTGGATATAGACAAGGTAGATAAGTGAATGGATATGTTTGCTTGGTTTATTACCATGTTTTTTGCTACTGGTATTGTGTGGTTTTTCTTATTCTTCGCTATTAGAAGAATGACTAAAATATGAGAAAGTGTTGGTAAATGACTTCAAGAGAGTTTTCAAAATCTTGCCAAAAATCTTCCTATTATACCTGTTGGTGGTTGATGAGTTTGAATTGAAGCAGCTAAATGAGCATTGTCGGCTATGGGTAATAAAATACCTCACAAACTTAAATGAGATCAAGAAGCAATGCTGAGAGAAAAATATCCTTGGTTGTATCCTGGTAGCACTACTGCTGCAGATAGAGGAGAGGAGTGATTTGCTAAATTAGACAAAACAATTAAGTCACAGATTGTATCTTGAATTATTTCAGGTAAAACTTGGGACACTTTAAATGATATGGAGAGAACAGCATTGAAACAAGTTTGAATAGAAAACCAAGAACAGCTAAATTCACAATTTAATAGTTATATTACAAATAATACAGAAATTATGAATAATTATCATACCAGCTTAAAAGAAGTTGATGGAGAAAAGGTTTCAACGCTTGAGGCAGGTATGCTTACTGATGAGTCTTTAGAGGCTCAAATGAATAGTAGCTCTTGATGGAGAGGTTGGGCTGCAGACAAAGTTGGAAATAATATAAAAACATTGGATGGTATTAAAGTACTTACTGCAACATGATCTCTAAAGAACCCTACTTATAAGCTTGTAGATGTCGCTCAATATAATAAAGAGTATTTATGAATAACAGATTCAAGCAGTGAATTAAGCGAAGAAGAAATGAAAAAATCTATTGAAAAGAAAGTTATAGAGGATATGAAAATTGGAGATGTCTCCAAATTAGATGAAGAGCAAAAAGAAGAATATGATAAATTGTTAGAAAGAAAATATTCAGAATTATCTAATAGAATAGATGTTTTAAAAGAGGAAAGAAATAAAACAGCGAATCCACCAGCGAACCAAACAAATTCTGATTGATGATGAGGTGATGTTGATAGTCCAGATACTGATAAATCAGAATAAAGTTAATTACATTTAAAATAAATCTATAAAAGAAATATGACACAAATCAAAAAACTGATAGCACAGATATTTAGCAAAAAGAGCATGAAGGTATGGTCAGTGTTTTTGATTTTAGGTATTGTATTTGTAGCTCAAACTTATGCACAAACTACACAAACTTGAGAAACAGAGACAGTAGTTAACACACTTTCTTACTATATCCACATACTTTTGTCTATACTATCTTGGCTTTGGATTATTTTAGCAAATCTGGCTGGAAAGTTGATGACAAATGATATTTTGTATTGATGATTTTTGCATTTAGATGCTAGTTTGTGGACATTGTGGAATATTATGAAAAATTTTGCTAATTTTGCTTTGTGATTTTTTGTTTTGTTTGCGATAGTAAAAAACATAATTTCTTGACCTTTTGGAAGAGATGCAGGAGAGCGAAGTCCTATAAAGACCATCAAAAAAACTTTGATTGCTGGTGTTCTGATTCAGTCAAGTTGGTTTTTGATGTGAGCTGTCGTGGATATTTCCACGATTATGACATCTGCCATATGAGCTTTTCCATCGCAATTTATAGCAGCCAATCAAGATTTTCAATGAAATATGCACAATAGTATAAAAAGTCTTTCAAAGAGTAAAAAAATAAAATTTAATCCTAGTTCTACAGGTCATATGGTGGTGTTTGACACAGACGAAAACAATAATTTGGATGATGATGATATCAAAAAATTATTGGATACAATTACTCCAAGTTATGATTCAGTGTCAGGTCCTTTGATATTTTTGTGATTTTCGGTATTTAACTTCAATGAATTTGAAAACTTTGGTAGTGTTGGTAGTCCTACAACATGAATAGATAAATGGTGAGATTTGTTTTTATCTTTGTGATTGTCTGCACTGATACTTGTGTTTTTTACACTTATGATGTTTTTTATATTTTTATTCAATCTTTTTAGGTTGATTATGCTTTGGATAATTATTCCATTGTTGCCTGTGATAATGCTGTTAAATGTTTTTAAAATCACAGACAAGCTTGGTGGATGAAAAGGTATGGATTTATCCAAATTTATGAGCCCAAAAACTATCTTTATGCTTGTTTTTAAACCTGTTATAATGGTATGAGCATTGAGTTTGATATTAGTTATTTTGATTTTGATGAAAAATATAATCGCATGAAACAAAGAGTCCAAAATCATACTAGAAGATCAATGAAATATGGTCATAGAAAGCAGGAAAGATGATTCTGGATATTATACTTCTACTATGAAATCTGATGGAATATTTGAATTTAGTATGACTGGAGTAAAAGACACATTTGCAGATATTATAGTATATTTATTTGGATTATTTTTGATTTTCTTTTTGGTAAAGATGGTAGTGAGCACAAAAACTGGTATATCTTTTATAGATGATAGTTTGGATAATACTTTCAAATCTTTCCAAAGTATTTTGACCAATTTGCCTGTGATACCGATAGCTGGATGAATTGGTGTAAATGCATTACAAGACGCATTTAGTGCCAATAACGTCTCTGGTATGGCAACCAGAATTGCTTGAGTAGACCTAGCAAGACAATATGAACTTCTTGGTATGAACCAGACATTTTCATGATTGACTACAACTATGAATAGAGACAACTGGATATCAACTGCTGTGGCTGCTGGTAAAAATATAGGTTATAGATCATATACTGATATGACTAAAAGCAAAGATTTTAATGATAAACTTAGTGAGCGAAATAGAGTTAATAACAAGAACCAAATAAGCCAAAAAGATATTGATGATGCTTTTGCTGTTGGGTCTATAGTGCCAAGTACAGCTCCATCTAGCAATTCTTCAAAGCAAAGTAATGTAAATGATCCTGCAAGTGACTGATGAACACAGACATCACAAACCAATAATCCTAAATAAAAATGTAAATTTCTATTTTATATTTCTTCTTGAATATTTGATTGGTCTTTTTATAAAGGATTCAAAGGCAACAAAGGTTACAAAGTTTCAAAGTTTCAAGGGTTACAAAGTTGCAAGGGTTACAAATGCCATGTTATTTGCAACCCATTGAAACCTATTGTAACCCATTGTAACCCATTGTGACCCGTTGAAACTTGTTGCAACCCGTTGAAGCCTTTTAATGTTTTTTTATATTAGTTTTTAATAAAATGAAAAAATTACTTTTGTTTGTTTTTGGTTTTGTGCTTGTAGGGTCTGTATTTGCTTACACACCCACTAGCCAAGATACTGTTAATTTGAATAATTTAAAATCTCAATTAAATGTATTGGTGGAAAATAAGAGTGTAGATCTACGAGATTTTTACAATCAAGTTAGATTGTTGCAATCTGACTATTCCAATGATGCTAGATTAAATTATATGCTCTGAAATATAAAAGACCATTTGTATAGCAAATTGTTTTCCCTCAAAACTGCAGCAAAACTTTCTTCTAAATCTGCAAAACAAGATTTTTTTAATCAACACAAAACTGGTATCAGTGTGGAAATTACTGGTACACTAGATAACTGTATTGGTTGGTACAATACTTTGGATGATATTAGTTTTGCTCATAATTTCCCGACTGCTATCACTATAGCGGCTTGGTATAGAGAATCTACTTGTGCATATTTTTTGCCTAGCAACAAAGAATGACCTTTTCAAATAGTTGGTAAAGATTATGGTACTTGAACAATTACTCAAGATATATTTATTCAAACTGTTGTAGATTTTATGGAGTTTACTAGAGGTAAATTTAATAGGTATCTTACTCAACTTACATGAACTCTGACTTATACTGGTTTTGATATGACGTGAATATCAAACTTTGCTGGATTATATAATGGATGAACTAAATCAGGTAATGTGATAATGCCAAACAATCCAAGATATTTATATGATGGATATGGAGATCAGTATTCTGGTGCGACTAGATATGGTATTTTCCCACAATTTATAAAAGCACTTGAGCGAGAGCTTAGCCAGTAAAGCAGTCATTAAGTCAATAAAGTCGTAAAGTCAATAAATTTTTTCCATCAATGTAGGCGCGAATTCGAATTCGCGCCTGCAAGAGGAGGGTAAAAATAGTCGACAAAATGTAGGCGCGAGTACAGATTGCTTTGTTCCCTGCCTGCCGGTAGGCAGGTCTTAAAGTCTATAAAGGTATCGAGTTAAAATAGCCTATTAGCCAATAGGGTAGTTGAAAAGTTGAAAGTTATCAAGTCATCAAGTTCTTTGTTTTATACTAACTATATTCATCATGAAATTTTACTTATCTTCTTATAAGTTGGGTAGTACTGAAAATGTTCAAAAATTTAAAAATATGATAGAAGATACAAACAAAAAAGTAGCTTATATTGCCAATGCTATGGATTTTGCTACAGATTTAGAAAGAAGAAAAAATAGTCAAAAAGCAGATATTGATGATTTAAAATCTATTGGGCTTATTCCAACTGAAATTAATTTAGTCGATTTTTTTTGAAAAAAAGATGATTTGTTAAATGTGTTAGAACAGTTTGATGTGATATGGGTTAGATGATGAAATACATTTGTACTTAGACAGGCCATGAAGTTGAGTGGGTTTGATGAAATTTTAAAAGATTATTTTAAAAACAATAAAAATATCATTTATGCTGGTTATAGTGCATGAGTTTGTATACTATGACCTACTTTGGAGTGTCTTAAAATAGTAGATGATTCAAGTCAAAAACCTTATGGAGAGTGTGAAACTATTCGAGATGGTCTTTGAATATTGGATTATTCTATAGCTCCACATTATAGATCTGATCATTTTGAATCTGAAGATATTGAAAAAGAAGTACAAAATATGATAGATCAAAAAATGCTTTTCAAGGCTTTGAGAGATGGGGAAGTTATTATTTATAGTTAAATGTTTTAAAGTTGAAAGTTATCAAGTAGGGGCGATTAGTAATCGCCCTTACAACAAATAATGTATTTTGTAGGGAACGG
>CAZSQL010000008.1:0-35083 GCA_964609035.1 uncultured Candidatus Peribacteria bacterium | reverse complement strand
ATAAATAAAAACCTATAATAAACTTTCATATTTTCATATAATTGCCAAAGAAAAAACTTATACCAATTTGTGAAATTATTTCATTGTAAAGATGAAATATATTCCAATCTAACTGCTTTTGGTATAATCATTGGCAAATAACCAAAAGATACCAAAGAAAGATTCATCAATATTCTTGCTAGCCTTCAATTCCCATCTGTAAAAGGATGAATTTTTACAAAATCATAATGTATGCGCGCAATGTCTTTTAAATCTTTTGGAGAATTATATTTAGTGATATATTCTTTCATAAGATTGTGTACTTGGTTGTGGTCTGGGAAATTATCATCAGTACCTGATACATATATTTTAATGTTTCTATATTTGCCTAATTGACTTTTTTCCACTAAACCTTCTAATAATATTTTATGTAAATCACAAACAATCTTTTCTGATAAATTAAATTTATTAAATCAGAAAAAATCATCTAAAATAGCCATAAGTTGACCATGATTTATAGTTTCTTTGAGCTCTCTAATTGTTTTGCCTCAAATAGTCATTCACTCCTCTACTACAATTTTTACCTCTTGTAAAGTTAAAGTATTACCCTCTAATGCATTATTGTTACATATAAAACCTATACGAAACCATTCTTTTAAGTTTTTCAATTGAGATTTATCAAAAGGTCTCAAATCATCTATCTGATCTTTGATTAACTTTATTTTGGAAATATATTCTGTAGTAGTCAAAATCATATATAATATTGATATGATAAAGAATTATTTTTTATTCATCAATTTCTTCCTGATTATTCTCTGGCTTCATTATTGGGAACATTACCACATCTCTCAGATTGTCTTGTTGAGTCAAGATTGCCAAAATTCTTTCAAGTCACATACCAAATCCAGATTGTGGTGGCATACCATATTCCATAGAAGTTACAAAATCCTTATCTTCTGCTGTAGCTTCTTCATCTCATTTTGCTGCAGCTTCTTTTTGTGCATCAAAATTTGCTTGTTGAAATATTGGATCTACAAGTTCTGAATATGCTTTACATATTTCTCGTCCATTTACAAGCAATTGGAATTGCTCTACTACCCCAGCATCATCATCAGAAACTCTAGCTAGAGGTTGCATGATTACAGGATAATTGTAGATAAACGCAGGTCCAAGTATTTTTGTTCTAAGTACTTTTTTGTATAAATAATCTATGAGAGTCGTAGTTCACATAGTATCCATTCTTTCAAATTCGATTCATTTAGCTTTGATATCAGCTCTAAGTTTGTCAGCATCATCTTGTCCATATTTTGTAATATCTATACCACTAGCTTCAGAAATACCTTTTGTATAATCTATTCTCTCTCGTGGAGTAGAAAAATCTACTTCTTTTATATTACCATCTTTGTCTTTTACAGGAATTTTCCTATCCAATCACATTGTATCAAAAATATAGTCAAACATTTTTTCTGTAAATTTCATGTTATCTTCATAATTTCGATATACTGCATAATGTTCTACCTGAGTAAATTCTTGTAAATGAGAAGGATCTGATCATTCATTACGAAAATCTTGTCATATCTCAAAAACTTTTTCAAATCTTCATACTGTTGCTTTTTTGAGTGATGTCTCAAAAGCTATTCTGAGATAAAACTCTGTGTCAAAATCATTGTGATGTGTAATAAATGGTTTTGCCGCTGCCCCGGATGCAGCATTACAAAGTATAGATGTCTGTATTTCTGTAAATCACTCTTTGTGATAAAATTCTCTAAGTGTATGATAAAACTTAGATTTGAACAAAAATCTCTCATATGACTCTGAATTCATTGTCATATCTAAATATCTTTTTCTGTATAATTCCTCTTGATCTGTCAATCAGTGAAATTTCTCTGGCAAAGGTCTAACTGCTTTAGACAAAAACTTGAATTCTGATACGAAGATTGTTAGCTCTCATTTATGAGTGATAAAAACTTCTCCACTAACTCAAATGAAATCTCAAACATCTATCATTTTTTCCATAAATTTATAAGCAGATATTTCTCATTCTTCTGTTTTTAATAATTCTGCCAATTCTGGAGAGTTTTGAGAAGTAGATATGTCTATTTTGCAATTATCTCTATGAAACATAAGTTGTATTTGATCTGTAGAATCAAGCAATCTAAGAAAAGCTAGTTTACCATGACTACGATGAAGCATTACTCTACCAGCAGTCTTGATTTGTTTTTCAGGATTTGGTATAATGTCATTTATATCTCTGTGTTGTTTATCTTGGAATTGTTTTTTTATATCAGCAATAAAATGAGTTTTATCAAAACTTTGAGCATAAGGAACTACTCACATTTGAGACATGGTTTTGGTTTTTTGAATTCTCACGTCTCTTTCAGATAATTGATTGTTTACGTTCATAAGAATACAGTTAAAAGTTAAAAGTTAGTCTATAGCTAATGGCTAATAGCTAATAGCCAAAAATTATAGACTAATGTAGGGATTTTATGGTAAAAAGCCAGTATAATTGATTTGCTTTTGAATAAAATAAGAGTTTTTGAATCAAATTGATGTTTGAAGTGTGATTTCTTCTGGTGAATATTCTCCATAAATATTGGCTGTTAAGTTTATTTTGATATACGGATCTAATAAGTGTTCTGTCTCATTGACTGCTAAATATGAATCTTTGGCTGGTCGCACTTCTATATTTCGATCTGAAATTGTGATTTTTGAGTCAGTCAGATTTACTCGCCCATCATCAGAATCTGATGGTAAATTGTATCATGAGTATATTCAAGATCAAATCGAGGATCCAAAACAGATAAATCAATTATCATAATCACAAGCTCGTGTGTCTATAAATCAATCATATGTAAACTGATCTGGATAGTCAAAATTGTGAGAACCTCACGCATCAAATCATTTTAACTTTAGTATCTGAATAGTATATAAGGATTCGTTTTTTCAAGTAAATAATCCATCTCAATTCAAATCAACTCAAGTAATGAAATGTCTCCTAAGAAATATCCTATGATCTCAGTCATTGTTGATCAAGTATAATTCTTGCACTCATGTATTGTAATGAACAGCTATTGGTCAAGTTCAAAGAAAAACATCATTTCAGTTATTTAGGCTTGAATATGTAATATTTCGAAATTGATATGTGTATTGACCAAATTTTTGTAGTCATGGTTGGATACATCAAGTCTGTGTTATTTGGTAATAATTATATCAAGATTGTACTCAATTTCATGTAGAACAGTAATATAAACTTCAGGAATTTCAGTAGCTTGTAAATATAGTACAAGATCAGGTATTTGATCGTAGTGGATCTCAGTCTGAAACGCATCACGCGACTCCCCTATTGAAATATTCTTGGTAATCTAATGTATATTCTAAAGACAAATCACTAATTTGATCCAAAAAATCATTTGTCTCTGCAGCCAACAATTGTTGTTTCAAAAGATTTCTTTCTGATTTTTGTGTATTTATATAAATATTAAAAATAATACCAACCATCAACGAAAAAATGATTAGTGCCAATACTATCTCAAACAGTGTAAATGCTTTTTTTTTCATATAACAAAAATAATAAAAAATGGCGCTTTTGCAAACCATTTTTTATTATTATTTTTCAAAAATTCAAGATTTTTTTTAATTATATAACTAATAAATTATAAAAACAATATCTCAAGTATATAGTCATACAGGAAGTGCTGCTGGTACAGTTATTTGCAACTGTGTTGATCATCATACACTACATACAGTATAATCATCTTTTGAAAACAATATATCTACACTACTAATGTCTGTGTATGTATTTGCTAACTCATTATCAATATCACACATTCATTGTAATATGTTTGGCATAGATACATGTTTTGCTCTTATATTAGTTGCTGGTATGTTTACTGTTACATTTGGATTTTCTAAATTACTAGACTGAATAGATACATATGAGTTTGTACTTCATTCTTCCATATCACATATATATGTTGGAATATTGGAATCTAATATTTGTGATCAATATGAAAATCACGTAGACATAAAATCATAATTATTAAACTCACAGTTATTCATTCATCACAATATTTCTACTACCACACATTTACTACCAGGTCATGATCAACAAGTTACATTATTATAGCTTATACTATCGCTTGTTTGTACATCAGCTGTATTGTCTCCGTCAATATCAAACTCAGCATATACAGTTTTGCTTCCGTAACCAGCAGTCAGTGTCCAAGATTTACTTGTAGTATACGCTTCTCGAGTAGACCAAGATAAACCATCATTAGAGAATCTCATTTGATTGGCAGGAGGGGTTGTAGATATATTCAAGGTTACATTTTCTGAAGTGGTAGTGGAGGAATCATTATTGATAAGAAAAGATCACATCATAGCGAGCGGAGAACTGATAGCAAAATCTGTGAAATGATCCGTCATAAATGAAGCATATGACTTGCCATTGATTTTATTAACAAAAGTTTTGGTATGAGTAAACCAAGTGTCACCATTATCTTCTGAATAAAATATTTCTACAAGATTTCATGCTTCGACATCATCTACAGGTATTGAAAGAGTGGCGAGTCAATTGATAAGCGACAGTCATATAGATGAATATCCTGCTTGGATAGTGGCTATGGTACCTGATTTGCTATTGGCAATAAAATTTGGAGGATAAAATACTCATGTATAATTAGTCATGTTCGAACTTTTTTTTATCTCTACATTCTTAGGAAGTGTGAGCAATATACCTTTATTTTTTAACTTAAGTTGGACAGGAACTTTTCATTCTGTATCTATAAACACCATCGGAGCTGATCAAGAAAGAATCGATTGAGATACAATATATCATTTACTTAAAAATTCTGCATGTATAGCATCTTCATTGTTGGTATCTAAAAGAGAGACATTACTATCTCCATGTAAACGCATAAGACGTCAGAAAGAAGCGGATTGATATCATGTAAAATCTCATCAAACAAGAATTTTGCCATCAGTCTGAATACCAAAAGATCTAACTGTATTGTTATATCCAATTCATACATTAAATGATGTATCTATACTTCAATCATTATTGAGACGAACAAGCTTGTTTATTGAGGTCCCATTATAAAAATCAAAGGCTCATCCAATAATAATTTTATTATTGTAAGTCATGAGTGAAACCACTTGAGCATCAAATCAATTTCACATATTAAATGATGCGTCTATGCTACCATTAGAATTTAAACGAGCTATCCTATTTGCTAAAGTTCAGTTATACCCTGTAAACAATCCCCCAACAAGGATTTTACCATCAGGCTGTATTGCCACCATATTGATTTGTTCGTTGAAGCCTGATCAGATAACAAAAGAATTATCTCTACTTCCATCAGGATTAATGCGAATTATCCTATTGGTTGTTGTTCAATTATAAACCACAAATCATCCACCAAGAATAATTTTTCCATCTTCTTGAAATGCTATTGATCTAATATTATTGTTGAAACCTAATCAAACATTGAAAGAAGTGTCGATAGATCCATTAGTATTTAAACGAACTATTCTATAAATATTAGCTCAATTATAGTTAACGATAGCTCATCCAACAATCATTTTTCCATCTTCTTGTAACGCTATAGTCCTGACTTGTGCATTGAAACCACTTCATATAACAAAAGAATTATCTACGCTTCAATCAGGATTGAGACGAATTATTCTATTTGCCGTCACTCAATTGTAGTTTGTAAAATGTCATCAAACTATAATCTTACCATCATCTTGAACAGTTATTGCTCTAACTGCATCATTAAATCAAGATCCGATAATAAATGAAGTATCTCTCCTACCGTCAGAGAATAGACGAACTATTTTATTTGCAGATATTCAATCATACGTTGTAAATTCTCATCATACCAATATTTTTCTGTTATTTTGCAATGTGGTAATGTATACAGAATTATCAAATCATTCATTTTCTGGTATATTAAGAAAACTATCATAATTAGCTTGATATGCAAAAGCTTTTATAAAAAAGAAAATATACAATATTACACATATCAATTTAATATATAAAAGTAATTTAATATGTTTCATAAAAAAATATATAGATATAAAATACGCACCTAAAATACTCACCTAAATAATAACCAAAAAAAAAATCTGTCAAATTTATTGATATGTAAAAATAAATTATTAGTAATCTGAGGAATATTAGTCCATAATAGATATATTTTAATAAGTAACATATAAACATAAATTAAATAAGAATAAATAAATTATAAATATAGTGTAATAATTATAACTTAAATTGAGTACTTATATTTTGTATATACAAAATATAAATTTCAATTTGATTTTGACATAAATAAATATAAAAGTTTTATTGGCAAACAAACTGTAGGTTTTATTTTTAAGCAAATCAATGACTTTAGTCCCTAGTGTTATAGAAAAAAGCAAATCATGAGAGAGAGCTTATGACATTTATTCTAGATTATTAGAAGATAGAATTATTTTTGTATGAGAGCCTGTTACCTCATCTCTGGTAAATACAGTAGTAGCTCAGTTATTATATTTAGAAAAAAAAGATCCTGACAAAGATATTATTATGTATATTAACTCTCCTTGATGAGAAGTGTATAGTGGTATGGCTATTTATGACACTATGCAATACATCAAATGTGATGTAGTTACTATAGCTACTGGATTAGCAGCATCTATGGGTTCTATATTTCTTGCAGGATGAACAAAATGAAAAAGATACGCTTTACCACATAGCAAGATAATGATTCATCAACCATTGATTAGTGGTGGATGAATTACTGGTCAAGCAACTGACATACAAATTGAAGCAGCAGAGATGATGAAAGTAAAAAAAATGTTTATAAAGTTGATGTCTGAACATACTGGACAAGATATCAAAAAAGTAGAGCAAGATATGGAAAGAAACAATTGGATGACTCCAGAAGATGCTTTGAAATATGGAATAATAGATAAGATAATAAAATAAGTTTTCAAGTATAAAGTTATCAAGTTAAAAGTATAAAATTAAAACTCGATAACTTGAAAAATTGATAAACTAAAAATTTTACAAAGTAAAATTTTGATAAATGAGTGATGCGTGACAAATAATCGGTGAAACCGATTTTAAAATAATAGACAAAAAAGAACTTGAGGAATTGAAAGTTGATGATTGAAAATTGATAATTGAAAATTGATGAAATTTGAGAGATGATTTGATTAAATTAGGATTATTGGATTATGAAAATCTGACTGAAGAAGAAAAAAAGGTCTTTGATGAATTACAGAATGAGGAAAGAGACAGCGATTTTTATGACTTATAAAAATCAGTTAAAAGTTATAAAGTATAAAGTTGAAAGGATAAAACTTTAGAAACTTGAAAACTTTATAACTTTTTAACTTGAAAACTTTATAACTTTTTAACTTAATTAGAGTGAAATACGAAATATTGTGTGAAGATAGAGACTTAACTTTAATCGAAAGATTATTGAAAATTAGAGGCATAGATGAAAATGCTGATATTTTTTTGGATCCAAAAATAAAAGATTATTGGCTAGACCCAATTAAGTTAAATGATATGCCAAAAGCTATAGACAGAATAATCGATGCTTTGAAAAAAAATGAAAAAATTATGATATTTGGTGATTATGATGTAGATGGTATTACTTCCAGTTTTATATTGTTTAAATTTTTTACAAAATTTCTGAAATATAAAAATGTAAGTATTATGTATCCTGATAGGATAGAAGAATGATATGGTATGAAAAAATTGCATTTGGATGAGATGAAACAAAAAGAAATAGATCTTGTAATCACAGTAGACAATGGGATTACTAGCATACAAGAAGCTAAATATGCAAAAGAGCTTTGAATAGATATGATAATTACAGATCATCACAAAAATTTGGAAGAGCTTCCTGACGCTATAGCTATCATAAATCCTGTAATATCTAAAGATTATGATTTCAAATATTTAGCATGAGTGGGAGTAGCATTTAAACTGATATGTGCATTGCTAGACAACACAAAATCTTGGGATGAAAAGAAAAAAAATGAAATATTCAATTATTTTCTGCCTATAGTAGCTATATGAACTGTTGCTGATATTGTACCTTTGATTTGAGAAAATAGACTACTTGTAAAAAAATGATTGGATTTGATAAACAATCATCGTGAAAAAATTTCAGAATCTCTAAAATGATTTTTGGAATACTTGAACTTAAAAGATGTAGATACTTTTCATATATGATTTGTGATTTGACCTAGAATAAATGCTGGATGAAGAATAGACTCCCCTTACAACAGTTTGAACACATTATTATTTACTGGAGAAAGACAAATAGATGCTTTACAAAAAATTGATGGAATAAATACTGATAGAAAAAAATTACAAGAAGATGCGTTTAAAGTGGCGGAAGAAAGTCTAGATTTGGAGCAAAAGATTTTGATAGCAGAAAGCGAAGACTTTCATGAATGAATAGTCGGTATTGTCTCTGGTAGAATCACAGAAAAATACCACAAACCAAGCATAGTATTTAAAACCACAAAAGAAAAAGGAATTGCAGTGGCTAGTTTGAGGTGACCTGGATATTTTGATGTGATAAAGATGTTACAAAAACATTCACATTTATTGGAAAGATCTGGATGACACAAGCAAGCTGGATGATTGACGATATCTTTAGACAAAATGGATGAATTTAAACAAGCTGTGCAAAATTACTGTAACGAGTGTATAAGTGAAGATGATTTAGAAAAAATATTGTATATCGACACCAAAATATATGATGATGAATGGAATTACGATCTGATAAAAAATTTGGAAAATTTGGCTCCATTTGGAGAATGAAACAAAGAACCTCAATTTTTGTTTGAAGATGTAATAATTGATAAAATTGAAAAAGTCTGAAAAAATGGAAATGGTCATATGAAAATATATTGATTATTTGGAGACAAAAAAATTAACTTTTTGTTTTGGTGAAAATGAGATATGATAAAAAGTATTGATAATGATAAGCGTATTAATATTGTCGGTAAAATAAAAAAGGATGATTTTAATGGTGGGTATTATGTAAATGGAGTGGAGATTATATAGCTGATAGCCATTAGCCATCAGCTGAGTTTTTATTATATAAGATTTTAAATGAACGAACAAGAAAGAGCACAGATTTGTAATATTATAAACAATTTTGTAGAATCAAAATCATATTTTCCATTTATGATAGATTTAGAAATACATCCTGTTTTTTGACCTATATTCAAAAATCTAGAAAAATCACAAAAAGAGGAAATTCAAAAAATAATAGATGAATGTATTGTAGAAAAAATAAATTGATACAAAACTAAATGATGAGAACTATTTAGAAGATTCTTTGAAGTAAATGAGGACGAATTTTGGAGATTTAGAGACATGAACTGTGATGACAATTTTGCTCATACAAAAGAGTTTCAAGAATTAGGTAAAAAAATAGAGTCCGAAATATTTAAATATGAATGAATTTTGACTGAAAAGATGTTGGAACAAGAAAAAGGATTGGACAAGGTAGTAGGATCTTTTTATAATATAGTCTATACATATTTCCCTAGATTAAATTTAGTAGAGAGTGACTAAATAATATTCGAAATCATAATATTGAGAAAGGCAAACTGTGGATACAGTTCGCCTTTTTTGTGATTTCGAATGTTAGCTTTTTTTTGGCAGATGTTTGGTGTATTTATCCAAAACAAATGCCAGTCCAGGTATAAAAACAAGAATAATAAAGTTCCATAAATGATAAAAGCTTATAATTGCCGTTATCAAGAATAATATTATTATAAATGTCCCCCGGCTGAAAAGTCCATTAAAGACTCTTCTTCTTTTTCTTCTGCACTGAATCGCAAGTGTTAATTGCAATGTCAGTGTAATATCCAGAAGAAGCATTACCCAAATAGGCATCTCTTTTGCTTCTTTATAGGATAACGCCAAAATAAATGCCACAAACACTATAAATATAAACGGGAAGAAGTCTTTTAGTGCTACCTCTATGCCCTTACCAATTTCTTTTAATAATCTTTTCATATTCTTTGTCCTCCAATTTTTTTTTGTTAATAATTTTTTATTATTTATATATATTTAACACATTAAGTCAATTCAAATTGATTTTTATGATCAAATCATTATTATATATTCAATATTTATATCTTAAAAAATCAACAAATGTGAATTCTTACTTTAGATAAAGGGGGTGAGTGAAAAGGAAATAAATTTTTGAAATGTGTAAAAAGTTTTTCTAATAAAATTTTTGATTTTTGTTCTACTAAAGAATATTATAATGATGAAATGTGAGTAGATACTAGATCTCAAACCGAGAGACACTTGGATAAAACTGGAGAAATGTATGAACTTGAACAAGAAAATGCAAAAAAAGAAGCTGAAAGATTAAAAATTAAAAACTAAGATTAAATCTTAAAACTACTCTACTAAATGAAGAAATACTCAATCATATTTTTGTACATCTTTGATTTTTACAATTTCTCAATTTTCTAATTCTATAGTCCCTGAGTCACCTTTTTGTCACCCAGATTCCGCATAAAATGGCGTTTTATCAAAAATTAAAACTCTTTGTCAGTTGACTTCGAAGTCTTTTAGTAAGTTACACTCATTAGATCCTTCGCTAACGCTCGAGGATAACAAATTCGTGTCTCAAGATGACAGAGAATTTTGGTAATGACTTAAGTCATAAGCAATAAATTCTGTCTGTGGAACTCAGTCTAAATATTTTGATCGATCAATATCTTTTTGAAATTTAGCAGATTGACGAGATCTTTCTTTCTGATTTTCTAATTCTTTTTTGAATCATTCTTCATCTATATTTATATTTCTTTCTAGACATATCTCTCTAGTTAATTCCAATGGAAAACCACATGTGTCGTACAAGAAAAATATATCTTTACAGTCTAAAATAGAGTTTTTGTCTATCTTTTCTATTTTTTCATTTAGTATCTTAACTCATCTGTTTATAGTACTCTTGAATACATTTATTTCGTTGATGAGTGATGTTTTTACTTCATTTACTTTAATTTCACGGATATTTGAGGTAAATTCTACACATTCTGATATCAATGATTGTAAATCACTTTCAGAAATATCTTTTAACAACATTAAGTTGTAATACATTCTCCTAATAATCATTCTTAGAACATATCACGATCATATGTTTGAAGAAATAACTCAATCATTTATCAATACTGTAGCTGTCCTAACATGATCAGCCACTATTCTAAATCTTCTTTCATTTCATTTGTAAGATAATCATGTGTGTTTTTGTATAGAATCAATTATCGGTCTGAAAATATCTGTGTCATATGCAGACTCTTTTTTTTGTAAAACTGTACACATTCTCTCAAATCCCATACCTGTATCTACATTTTGATTTTTTAGTTTAGTCAATTTTCATGTGTCATTACGATAATATTCCATAAATACATTGTTTCGTATTTCCATCCAATTGTCTTCGTCATCTTTTACATTGGATTCTTTTGGTGGATGTTCACTATCTCATACTCGATAAAATATCTCTGTATCTGGACCACAAGGTCAAACAGGACCAGGACTTCGTCGATTATCTTTGACTCAAAGGAAAGATATTTTATCTTCTGAAATACCAACATCTTTCCAATATTTGGCTGTTTCATCATCTCTTGGGGCGTCTTGATTTCATTCAAATACTGTAACTGCCAATTTTTTGGGATCAAATCACAACTCCTCTACCAAAAACTCATAAGATCGTTGCACTGATTCTTTTTTGAAATAATCTCACAATGACCAATTTCACATCATTTCAAAAAAAGTGAAGTGAGATGAGTCACCAACTTCGTCTATATCATTTGTTCTGATACATTTTTGTATATTAAAAAGTCTTTTTCACAATGAATGTGTTTTCCCTGCTAAGTATGGTATAAGCTGTTGCATACCAGCGACATTAAACATGGCTGTACTTTCTTTGGAAGCAACTAAAGAAACTTCTGGCAAATGTTTGTGATTATTTTTTAATCGAAAATTTTCTCGTTTTGATCTAAGCTCCTTTGAATTCATAAATGTAATATTAATGACTTAAAAAATCTTTATACCACAACGCTTTAGAAATCTACCTATCGTTAGACAGGCCTGCCTGCGGTAGGCAGGCTTATTTTATTGGCGTTTTAGTATGAATAATAATCATTTGTAAATATTTGTCATTTTTTTTCAACAACAAAAAAGTTAGCAATCCAAATTGCTAACTTTCTATATTTTTGGAAACTATTGTGTTAGATCAGCAGATCCTCATATTGCTTTTAATGTTTCATCTTTTACAAGACTATCAATGTATTCATATAAATTAATTTTATTTACTCATTCAGTTGTAAGTATATACATTTCAGGTCTATTTCATGAATTCTCAGATATAGCTATATCCAATACATCTTCATTTGATAATGCGAACTTAAAACTAAACAAATAATATAAATTATATTGTGTATTATATTGATCATTTGTTTTTAAAGGATTGGATGTATAAGCAGTAAATGTCTTATTGATTTTATCAAACAAGAACACATATCTAGAATTCAAATATGCCATAACTTTTACATTTTCTGAATATTTATTTGTAATATTGTCTCATCACAACAACTTAACTTCACGTATATCTAATGCATTACCGTAACCAGGCCTTCGTAATTGATATAATTTTCAATTATTCCATGTAAGAAAAGTAGAGTCTATAGCCATACTAGCAAAATCTCAAACTATATTTACTCAACTTTCATATCATGCCATAATAGAATAACTTTGTCATCACTGATAAGAAATCTGTGATCAAACTGTATTTCTGTATCTTGTTACAAAAACTCAATTTAAAGAACTATTTAGGTTTGGTTGGAAAATATATAAATTTGCTTTTCAATATACTCACACTCATCATATAGTATCAGGGAATCAAGCAGGATCAGATGTAATAAGAGGTTCTACTCAAGATTTTGTAACTGAGAATATGCGGCCATCTTTTGTATAACAATACAATCCATCTCTCAACAAGTTAGCAGAACATCACTGTATTAAATTATCTATGTTAAATTCGACTAAAGATCATCTTGATCAATCATTTACTACTCATATCAAAGATCATTTAGTACCTCAGATATTTACTCATCTTTGGAAGTCAATAAACAATCATTCTCAAATTTTTGATTTTTCTGTAGTATTTAATGATAACAATCTTGTTTTTATTCATGTAGCAGGATCATCTAGTTGTGACAAATTTTCTATCCTAAGTATATTAAATCACTTATAATAATCATCTTCTATAATTCATTTTAAATTTTCCACATCTTCAAGCCATCTTCATTTGGATTCTAACATACTCAATTTTTCTACTATTTCACTATATTTTACTCATTTTTGATCTGAAGTAGGATCCATTTGTTTAAATAATAATATATCCTTTTTTATATCATCTATAGTTATATCTAAAACAACTCAATCAGCTGTTTTGAACACACTGTCTTTGGATGTGTTAAGTAATTGAGAAAGTACATTATAAAGCATAAAAAGTATAACAAGACTTAATATCAAAATAGTAAAATAATATTTGTTTGCCAAAAACTTTTTTGTCCATGCTCAATTTAGCTTTATAGGACTTTTTATTTTTGATGTCTTATTTGTGTGTTCTACAACATTACCGTGTATATAATAGTTTGATATCAATCCTAAACTTTCTTTTTCTACTCTACTTGTGATAGCTTTTTCCACAAAATCTATTAACGATGCCTCTTCAGAATCTAGAATATTTTCCATTTCTTTTATATCAGAATTATCCAACACATCAGACATTTTTGTACCAACATATATTAATTCATCATTTGTTTGTATATCTCATTCTATAAAATCAGAAAACACATCTATTTTTGATCTCTTGCTAAATCAATTATGTAATTGATAATATAGTTTCTTGTCTCTAAATATTACAAAAGATGTATCTCCTATCATAGACGCCATAATCATATTCCCTGCAATTATTTGTATATATCATTTGATGGAAAAACGAGGGACATCGTTAACTTTTTCTGCAAATTTTCTCAAATTTACATTTAAGTTTTGTAATCATTCTTCCAAATTTTTTTTCAAGTCTGATTCATCATATATTTCAGTATTTGACTTATCTATAAAGTCAGCTAAAAAATCTTGCAACAAATCCTTTTGATATTCTAAAAACTTATCAGAATCAAAAACCACATAAGAATTTATTTTTACACCGTTAGCCAATTTTTCTTTGAAAGAAAAAAGCTGATTGTTGGCTAAATAATTATATTTTTTTTCTCTAATTTGCATAAGTTTTAGATAAAATTATGTAAAAATTTAAATCCACAAAAAACTTTTGTTTTTTTATAAGTATGAAAATTTACTCTTTTTTCAATAGCAAATACTTGAAAATGTATGGGAATACTGCAAAACTATTTTTTACTTTTCTGTAATTCCTTTTGGGATCTGTTATAAATCTCCACAACCACTCTAGTTTCATCTTCCTAACAAATTTTGGAGCTCTTTTTTGTACTCATTTTTTTATATCGCCATTTTTATTTTCTGCAGCCAAAAAGTCGAACAATCATCATACAGTAAAAACTATCAAATTGTTGTCTTTTATTTTACTATAATTTTTAATAGTTCGTAATTCTTGAATTGGATTAGTAGGAGTAGATCTAGCTACCAATAAAATATTTAAATTATCTTTTGAATCTTTTTTGGTTTCATTAAACTCATCCCAATCTAATTCTGAATATCCATCTTGCAAATAAACCACATTAAATCATTTATAATTAAAATTATTTTTTACTTCTTGCACAATTTTGTTTTTTGCTCAATACAAAAACAAAGAAATTCTCTGACTACCGTACCTTTTCTTTATTTCATCTAAAAAATATGGAACAAAGTCTGTTCAATTTAAATTTGATAATTTCTTTACTGGCAAATCGAATCTACCTTGAGCTAAATAATAAAATATTTGTAAAGCTATCCCATCTGGCAGCAGTAGATCTCATTTCATAATTGCTTTGTAGTACTCTTTTTGGATAGTTGTTTTTTTGATAGATTCAAAGAGTCTTTGTTCTTTTATAATGGAAAAATATATAAAATTAGATACAACAAATCATTGTTTTTCATACAAATTCAAAATATAATCAACTGCTTGATCTGGTTTATTATAATATATTTTTTTTAAGATATCTTTCATTTACACTAAATCATTGATTTAAAAGATTCAATAGATTACAAAGGTTGCAACGAGTTTCAAAGGCTGCAAAGGGTCGTAATAGGTTGCAATAGGTTTCAAAGAACCGGGACGCTACAACCCTTGAAACTTTGTAACCCTTGCAACTTTGTAGCTTTGTAACCTTTCTAACTTTATACTTAAAGGTTGCTTATTGTAATGCCAGGATAATAATAGCGAAGTATTTCAGAATAATTTCGACCAAATTGAGATCGCCTTTCTGCTCAGAGACCACTAAGTCACACACCATGTCATGCAAACTGTTTATCTTTACATATACCTAAATCAAATTTAGATTGTAAATATGGTGTATCGTTTCGTCATCGTTTTTCTTTGGCAGAATATGTAAATCATGCCGAACATGAAAAGTATGGTAATAATGGCACATGATTATTGTAAAGAACTACTTTATCTTTTGTTTTTTCCAATGCTGTATACCATTTCTTCAAAGTTTTCTCTAATCATGCTCAAACGTATTTTTGAAAAATTCTAGGATCATCTACTGCTTCGTAAGTAGCCTTGGATGGTATGTTTGGATGAGTGTTTTGAAGATTCATATAAAATAAAGCATAAGATTTTGATATAAGTGCCATCACTTCATTTTTTGTAGCAGATTCTGTGTCATTTGTCTCTGCTATTCACTTCATATAATCTTGAAATGGAACTTTATTTATAACTAAATTTTTATAAGATTCTTGACCATTTAAATCCTTCATATAATCTTTTTTGAAAACCAATGCACCACGAAATGTGTTCCACGGTATTCAAGCATAAGATTTTCTAGTATAATTATTTATATTTATTATACCATTTTTAGAGTAAACGACCAATCTATCAGTATTGTAATTATTTCATAAAATATTTAATTGCACTTTATCTGAAAAAACGATATTTCAATCATTTGATTCCATTCTGTTTTGATCAAAAACGAAAATACATCATCCATCACAAGACAAATTATATTCAGAATAATCTTGAGTTAACTCATAAAGCAAAACGTTTATATCTTGTTTTAAGTATGTATTCACTTGGTTTATATCTACCTTAGATTCTAGTCTATTGATGTTGGCTGATGAAAAAGTAATGTTATTTTTGTTTATGTAATCATTTCTAATTCATCTAACAGCTGGTGCTATTTTTGTCTGTAATGACTCAAAATAATCATAAGTAAGTCTTGTCCTTTGCTGAGTTTGATTTGTTTTTGGAGATGTAGTGGATACTGTTTCTTTTACTGATTTTAATCCACTAGCACTTGTCAAGGTCTTCCCATCCAAAAGAGCTTTCACTCAGTCTCTAACAAATGGCAATAATTCATATAAAAACTTACCAGGACATGCTGTCACTCAAGCATCTCTATGTCATGCTATTACATAATTTTCAGAAGAAACTATATATGGGGCATCTTTTACATCCCTATGATAATTAGTCCTAGAATAAGGGTTTATATTGTATTTTTTAGCTAATGCTGCCGATAATCTAATAAGAGAATCTAAAGCTTCTTTTGTGGGTTTTACATTTTCAAAATTTCAAATCAGTGATATTCAGATACTAGGAGTATTGTTTCGCTTGGCATGTGCTCATACTACTCATTCTCATCATGCTCTACCTTCATATATATTTCCAAAAGGATCTATCAGAAAATTATAACCAATATCTCACCAACCATTTGTAACTGTATGATATCGATAAACTCCACTAAGATAATCTAGCACATCTACTTTGTTATTTAAAATAGTATTGTCAGATGCTGTATGGTGTACAATTATTTTTGTTTTGTTGTTTTTGATATATTCTGGCCATCGCAAATATTTTCAATTACTATCATACTTTACTCGATCTAAATCTATTTCTGAAGAATATTTAGACTTAAGATAATCGTTAGCCATTTGATTTTTATATTCTTGCTCTTTGGTGGCTCGATATTTATCTGCATCTGTTTCTCTTAATTCGTTCATTTTTTCTTCATTTTTAGCTGCATTTATTTTATCTCTTTCAATTTTAGACATATTTGAATATCTCAATGAGTCGTTGGCTCATCGCTCTGAGCGAGTAATAATTTTGATTCATGGTAGATTTCGATCTGCAGCATAAATACTAGAAAATCAAAACAAAAATACAGAAAACAATAATAAAAAAAGTTTAAAATGTTTATTCATAATTTTTATACCTTATATATATGTAAAATTTTTTTTACTATACATTTATATGAAAGCGTTTTTGGTTTTCAATATAATCGTGTGGAAATAGTTTACAGTTAACAGTGTACAGTTTATAATTTTCAGCCAATGGCTATTGGCTAATGGCTAATGGCTAGTAAATACACTACTAACCACTAACCAATTACTAATAAACCATTTCCCACTAACTAATTACCACTAACCAATTACCAATTACTAATAAACCATTTCCTATTTCCCAATAAACCAATTCCCATTTCCCAATAAACCAATTCCCATTTCCCAATAAACCAATTCCCATTTCCCAATAAAACAATAAACTAACAACCAATTTCACTTTTTTCATTGAATCTGTTTTTTAAAAAACTATATACTATATTATATAAGTATAAATTTTTACTAAAAACCAATAAGATGGAATTTACACATTTACACTGACACAGTACTTTTTCATTTTTGGAGGCTATTGGTACTCCAAAAAAAATAATACAAAAAGCATCAGAATTGTGATTTAAAAACATAGCTATCACTGACTTAAATGGTATGTATGGAGCTATTAGTTTTTATGATAAAGCTAGAGAAAATGATATAAATCCAATAATTGGTACAGAATTGTGATTTGTACTGGATATAAACTGATATAATAAAATAGAAGATATTTGAAATATTTGTCTGATTGCAAAAAATGGAGAATGATATGCTAGTTTGATGAAGATAGTTTCTCATGCAAACCAGGAATGAATTTCAGGTAAACCAAAATGCGACATAAAAATGTTAAATAAATACAACAAATGAATAATTGCTTTTATGTGATGAGAATTTTCTTGGATATGAAAAATGATATTTAGATCCGAATCTGATGAAAAAATAGTAGAAATCATAAATATTTTACAAGATAAAATCTGAAAAGAAAATGTGTTCTTGGAAATAATTGCCCAAAATGAATCTGAAAACGAATATCTAAAAAAAATAAACCATAAAATAATAGAATTATCTGATAAATTGTGAATAAAGTGTGTTTTAAACAATGTTTATCATTATATCAATAATACTGATAAAGAAGCTTGGGAAATGGCATTAGCTATCAAAGATGGAAATAAAATGTACGACAATCATAGAAGAAAGCCAAAATGAGAATATCATTTGATGACAGGTCAAGAAATATGGAATATAATGAAAAATAATTGATACGATGAAAATCAAATAAACACTTGGATGGAAAACAATAATGAAATAGCAAAAAATATTAAAATTGAGATACCTATGGGGCAGACATTATTTCCAAATTATGATACTCCTCCGCATATACAAGAATTGTATGAAAAGATAAAAAATGATTTAATTTCAGAGTAGGGTTTGTTTATAGTACTCAGTAAGCATGCGAAATTCTATTTTTGAATTTTTTAAAAACAAACCCCAAGTAGCTTAGCAATATAATTACACAATCAATGTAAGCGCGAACGCAGATTGCTTCGTCCCCTCGCAATGACAACGCGCCTGCAATAGGATGAAAATTTTTGTACTCCTTTTTCAAAGGAGGATGCCCGAAGGGAAGGAGGATTTAAACCTTGCCTACCGGCAGGCAGGTCCCACTAGCTTCGCGAACAACTCCCTTTGCAAAAGGGAGACAGAGTATAATCTGACTATCATACTCAAAAAAATATGTCTTTATAATTATAAAAAAATATTTTTTACAAAACAAAAAACACCGCATTCTAACAAAGAACGCGGTGACCTCAATGAGGATTTAGAACGGTGCCCATATTTCAGGGCGAAAAAAGAAGGGGTGCCGGAGCATCACGAGCTTTTGTATGAACAAAGCTGATTTTTTGCTCGGATGACTCCGGGCCCTTCCAAATATCCCCGTTTTTTTTCGGCAAATGGTCCCATTTATTCAACAATAGTTGACAATAAGCGGACCGGTAACGGCGAACGGGGTTGAGCTCCCTTGATAACATAGCAAGATCAAATGCCCTGCACTTTCTGCGCGGGGATGCTCATTTTTGCCTGGCTGGTGACGGCAATTTTTATTTTTCCAGCCACTTCGATCGGACCGTAAACCACCTCTGCTTGGGTGGACTTGGTTAAATCTGATGACCGAAGGTCATAATGTCCCGTTATTTTCGGCAATTGCTCCCATGAATACATTTCGGAGCGGTAACGGCGAACGGGACTATTTTCCTGGCGATTTTTTTTGCCCAATTTTTGCTTTTGCGGGCTTTTTATGATCGCGGCGCCAGGATTTTTTTTGGATCTCCCTTCCTTTACTATCCACTGCTAGGATGGGAAGTATTTCTAGGCAGTGAATAGATCCTCGCTAGAGGACGATTTTTTATTTTTTAGTTTTGCGGTCCTTTACTCCGCTTGTCTCTTGCCCAAGGAGATTAATATTAGCAGGCATAGTAATCTTTTTAATAATTTTAATGTGATTATTTTATAATAATATAGTAACAAAAGTCAAGTCTTTTTTATCATAAAATTAAAATATAGTTTTTTATTAATATATCTACATATGTCAAATATATTTTTGACGAAATAACAAGTAGAAAAAAAATTTGTGATTGAATATAATAAATAGATAATTAAGTATATATTGTTTAAGAAATATAATAAAACACCCCCAACTAGCTCCGCAACTCAAACTTCCCCCAAGGGAAGAACTCCTTGATTATGTTGATTTACTCCAACCACAATAGAACATCTGCCCTCCCGATATATTGGGACTCCTTTCAGTCGCAAGGGAAGGATTCCTTGGGGAATGGTCCCCCTTTTTAAGGGGAAAAGGAAGAATGAAATGATAACAGGGGGTTTATAAAAAAAACAACTCCAACTATTTACCTCCCTATGTTTGGCATTAGAAAAACTTCGCTTGATAAGGGAAGAACTTTTAAAAAAAAAGTTGAAAAAATTGCATTATATGTAATATGAAAACACAAAATTTTAGATACTTAAATATGAAATTTTTGATGCAGAAAGTAAGAGAATATTTGGCTGGAAAATTAAATGAAGAACAATTAAAAGCAGCCTTACACACAGAGACATCTAGCTTGATATTGGCTGGAGCTGGATCTGGAAAGACAAGGACTTTGACATATAAAATATGATATTTAATGTTTGGACTAAAAATCAATCCAAACAATATTTTGGCTGTAACTTTTACAAACAAGGCGGCCAACGAAATGAAAGAAAGACTAATAGAGATTTCTGACGATTTTTCTCAGATGATTTCAGACGATTTAAGTTCATCGTCTGACATCAACAATAATCGTCAGCAATCTACAGATGACAGTATTGATGATTTTTTGGATTTTGTAGAACAGACAAGCACACACAAAAATATTAGTAAATATGGAGTCAATGACTTTAAATGGATTGGGACATTTCATAGTATTTTTCTGAAAATATTAAAAGAAGATATAGATAAATTGGATATGAAATATGACAAAAACTTTTCTATAATAGATAGTGATGACAGTGCAAAAGTAGCCAAAGATATTTTAAAGAAACATAATTTGGATGAAGTGTTTAAACCAAATGAGGTGAAATGATTTATCAGCAATCAAAAAAATAACTGATTTGATGCCAAAATGTTTCAATCTAAAATAAATACTGATTATGAACAAAATATGGGTAAAGTTTACGTAGAATATCAAAAAGAGCTAGAGAAGTCTAATATGCTAGACTTTGATGATCTATTGCTACTACCCTACTTGCTTTTCAAAAAAAGACCTGATATATTGGAAAAATGGAAAAAGAAATTTTTGTATATCATGGTAGATGAAGCACAAGATACCAACTGGATACAATTTGAATTAATGATGATGTTGAGTGGAAAAGATGGTAATATTACACTAATATGAGATGACTACCAAAGTATATATGGTCGAAGATGAGCATTGATGGAAAATTTTTTAAATGTAAAAAAGTATTGGCCGGATATTCAAATGTTTAAATTACAAATCAATTATCGTTCTCGTCCACATATAGTAAACGCAGGTAATCACATCATAAAAAACAACCTAAAAC
Source organism: uncultured Candidatus Peribacteria bacterium (assembly GCA_964609035.1). GTDB lineage: Bacteria > Patescibacteriota > Gracilibacteria > Absconditabacterales > Absconditicoccaceae > JALOAF01. The sequence continues at coordinate 13,635 of CAZSQL010000008.1, read as the reverse complement.
AATACGAAAAAGATGTCCGCTCCCATAGACAAGAAGATGGTAAAATTACTGTTTTTTGTCATAACACAGAGATGGATGAGGCTGCAAACTTGATTGATTTGATATCAAAAATGAAAAGTAGCTGAAAATTTGAGAAACGATGAGATGTCTCTATTCTTTATAGGACCAATGCACAGTCATCTCCATTTGAACAGATATTGGTACAAGAATGAATACCTTATAAGATATGGTGAGCATACAAATTTTTTGATAGAAAAGAAGTAAAGGACATTTTGGCCTATATAAAATATTTGGCGAATAACGGAGATTCTATATCTCTAAAAAGAATCATAAATTTACCAAATAGAAAAATCTGAAAAACTAGCTTGGATAAGCTCGAAGAATATGCCATGAATAGCTGATTGACTTTACATGAAGTACTTGAAAATATTGATAGTATACCAGTAGATATTAAAGGTGCTAAAAATGGAATAATGGAATTTAAATCAGTAATTCATCAAATCACAGATGATTGGAATAGTTATTGACCATCAGAAGCAATGGAGAAAATAGTAAAAGCCATAAAATACAAAGATTATTTGGTCAAAGAGCATGGCAGCGAAGATCTTGCGCAAGAAAAATTTGAAAACATATGACAATTGATCAACCTAGCTTCAAAATATGTAGATAAATGACATGAATCTGTAAAACAGTTTATGGAAGAAATTACACTACTAACAGATGTTGCAAGCGACAATGATCCAAATTCTGATGCAATTAAATTAATGACAACTCATAGTAGTAAATGACTAGAATTCCCATTTGTATTTGTTGCAGGATTGGAAGACAATATGTTCCCTCTGACAAATGCCATGATGGAATCTCATCTATTGGAAGAAGAAAGAAGATTGATGTATGTTGCTGTCACAAGAGCAAAAGATCATTTATTTTTGTCTTATGCAAATAGCAGAATGACTTGGTGACAAACTAGAGCAAATCCACCTAGTAGATTTATATGAGAAATACCAGATGATTTACTAAAACACTATGACTTATGATCTGGTGGTAGTAGTTTGTGAGGTTCTACAAAAAGAGAAGAAACCTTTAATATAAATGAAGGTGATACAGTAAATCACAAACTATTCGGGAATTGATACGTACTTGAGATATGGAATAATCTTGCAATAGTAAAATTTTATAATCCAAAATTTGGAGTAAGAAAGATTGAAATGAGATTTTTGATAGTAATATAATAAAAAGATGAATAAAGATAATTTGAAGAATCGTAAGAAAAATAGATTGGATAGTTTTCATTATAATGAGTGATATTTTTTTGTAACGATAAATGTGCAAGATCACAAAAAAATTTTTGGTGAAGTGGTTGGTGAGGAAGTGGTTTTGAATAAGTATTGAGAAATCGTAGAAAAATATTGGATTAATATAAATAAAGTATATTCAAATGTATCTATTTGAACTTTTGTAATAATGCCTAATCATTTACATGGAATATTGATAATAGATGATTTGGTTGTAGGGGAAGATATTATCTTCCCAAAATCATATAAAATCAAGGCGATTAATAATCGCCCCTACAACCAATTGGCAAATATAATAAAATGATTCAAACAAATTACCAATAAAGAAATAAAAAAATCGTGATTACTTTCATTCCAACGACAAAAATCATTTTATGATCATGTAATTCGTAATGAAAATGATATGGGGAGAATAATTGAATATATTGAATTAAACCCTTATGCTTGGGAAAATGATGAATATTATAGATAAAATAAAAAATATTATTTAATGTAAGGGCGATTAATAATCGCCCCTACACCCAATTTTACTTAAAACTTCAAGAAAATGATTGATCCAAAATTAACTTATGCTGTAATATGAGCATCAAACAATACTGAAAAATACGGATATAAAGTATTCAAAGATCTAATTGAAAAATGATTTAATGCAATAGCCATAAATCCAAAAGAAAAAGAAATTTTGAGCAGAAAAAGCTACTCTACCCTATCAGATTATGATTGAAAAATAGATGTGGCAATTTTTGTGCTATCACCAAAATTTTCTTTGCCAGTTTTGGAAGAAGTAAAAAATTTATGAATCAATAAAGTATGGTTTCAACCTGGAGCCGAGAGTGATGAAGTTATTGAATTTTGTAAAAAAAACGATATTGAGTATATTGCGAATGCGTGTATTATGATAAAGAGTTGATAATGGATAGTTGATAATTGATAATTGATAATTGATAATTGATAAACTATAAACTGTGAACTGTAAACTGTGAACTGTGAACTGTAAACTTTTAACATTCTAACTTGAAAATTTTGCTTGTAAATTTATTTTGTATTTGTAATAATGAGAATGATTTTTATTTTGATAAATTATGCCAATGATAACACTAACTAAACTACCCTATGATTTTAATGCTTTGGAACCTTTTATTGATGCAAAGACTGTGGAGATACATCACACAAAACATCATCAATGATATGTAGATAAATTAAATTGATTGATAGCTGGGACAGAATTTGAAAATATGAGCTTGGAAGAAATTGTGATGAAATCAAGTGGTCCAATATTTAATAATGCTGCTCAAGTATGGAATCACACTTTTTATTGGGAAGGACTTACTTCGAGTGAAAAGTGAAGAGTTAATAGTGAAGAGATTTGAAAAGCTATAGATGATAAACGATGAAGTTTTGAGAATTTTAAAGTAGAATTTACAAATAGTGCGATATGAAATTTTGGATCTGGATGGACTTGGCTAGTAAAAGATAGTAGTGGAGAGTTGAAAATTGTAAATACTAGCAATGCTGCCAATCCTATGGTAGATTGATTAACTCCTCTGTTGACTGTCGATGTACGAGAACATGCTTACTATCTAAAATATCAGAATAGAAGACCAGAATATCTAGAAAATTGGTGGAATTTGGTGAACTGGGAAAAGGTTGAGGAATTGTATACAAAATAGTCCAATATATTTTCATAACAAAAAAAAATCCCCTCAAAATTTCAGAGAAGGGATTTTTTATAAAAAACAAATATCTAGAATGATTTTGAAACTCAAAATAAATATGTCCCATCTTTATATTTTACTCATGGGATTTCTCCTCTCATAAACACATTAAATCATTTAGAAATTTCTTGATTTAATTGTAATTCAGTATATGGAGCTAAAACTTTTTTATTTTCTGCATCAAATTGCACATCAGTAAGAACCTCAATATTAGTTCATTTATTACCAATATTTTTTCATAAAAAGAATGTTGCAGATGCTCAAGTCTTATTTCCAGCTACATCGATTCGTCAATAATCTACACCCGCCTGATCACTTACAAGATATCTTAACCCATATTTACCATCTATTATACCATCTTTATTTGTTTTTATTATACCAATAGCTTTTAAATTTGGAGCTCACTTTAATCATATATTTGGAACGTGTCTACCAAAATATCATTCTAAATTTTTTGTAAACTCATTAACTCCAGAATATCATAGTTGAATGGCTTCATTTTCTCACAATCTAAAATCTAATCAAAAATTAGCATAATTTCTTATTCTTGCATCTCACTGATTAGTAAAAGATGTTTCTAGCGCATTAAATCACTTATCAAAACTAATTGTGTTTTTGTTGATTGTATCAGTATTAGTCGTATCAGAAATAGCTAATCCTATCTCATCAATTTGAATACCATTATTATTAAACTCTTGAGATTTAGCTTCTTGTGGAGTAGTAGATAAAAGAGCTCAAGCAAGAGCTAATGTTGCTCAAAGTTTTTTCCAATTATTAATTCTATTGTTTCTATTTTTTCAGGGAGTATGAATTGACATATTAACCATTTTTATAAATTTATAAAGTAAAATAAATATACCTAATTATACTCCCCCCCCTAATTTGTCAAATTTTTGATGACTTTTTTATGTTGTTCAAAACTGATGTTTTGAGTTCTTTTTGAAAAAAGTATGAGAAATTGAAAAATTTTTTGATTTTTTTTTGTTGAAAAACTACAACACTTTCATTATGATGTTTTTCATTTACATCGAACTGAAAATAATGAAAAACAAAAGAGAATTGGGACAGATTTGAGAAGAATTGGTAGTTGGATATTATGAAGAAAGGGGGTATGAGATTTTGGAAACAAACTACACTATACCTGGTGGAGAATTGGATGTGATTGCACAAAAAAATGGTGAGATAGTTTTTGTAGAAGCAAAAGTAGTAGATCATATAGACGATCTGATGTGATATATCAAACCACAAAAATTAAAATTTCTAGAAAAGACAATACAAGATTATATGTACAAAAAAAATTTGGACTTTGATGTGAGACTTGATGTTGCTTTTGTAAAGAATAATAGTATTTTGGAAGTGTTCGAAAATGTGACGAACTCTTAATTTTTTATGATTAAAATAAAATATGAGAATAATAAGATACGCATTAATGCTATTGTTTGGAATATTGATTGGTGGTGCTATAATGAGATTTGGACCAAGCAATATTTTTGACAATATTTTTAATTTAGTGGACCAACAAGAAAGTGAACTAAATTATTTAAAAAATAAATATGAACGTTTTGAAGCTTTGGACCAGATATTGAAGTGAGGACATTATGATTATGAAAAAATAAATAAAGATGATATGATAAGGTCTGCTCTAAAGGCTTATATTGATTGAATAGATGACCCTTATACTGTATATATGGATGCAGAGCAAAATAGTGGCTTTTTGTGAAGTCTGGAATGAGAAGAAAATTTTGAATGAATAGGTGCTGCAGTTACAAAAAAAGAATACTATATACAAATAGAAGAAGTATTAAAAGAATCCCCTGCCATGAAGGCATGACTTAGACCTTTGGATCGCATAATTGTGATAAATACTTGATATGTAAAAGATGAGACATTGGAAGAAGCTGTAAAAAGAATAAAATGACCATCTGGAAGTGAAGTTACTTTGACAATAGAAAGATATGAAAATGAAGACAAGAGAGATATTTTTGAAATAACTATAGTTAGAGAAAACATCAATTTACCATCTGCATCTAGTGAAATATTTGAAATAAATGGTAAAAAAATATGATATATAGAAATATTTCTGATATGAGAAGAAACTGAAAATATATTCAAAAAAGAAGTAAACAAACTAAAATCTGAATGAATAGATGGAATCATACTGGATCTGAGATGAAATGGATGATGATTGATGCCAATAGCTGTAGAGATAGCATCTCACTTTATACCCAAATGAAAATTGGTTGTATCTGCTAGGTACAAGTGATATGAAGATGAAAACTATTACTCTAAGTGATTTGGTGAATTTGAATGAATAAAAACTATTGTACTAATTGATGGTATGACTGCTAGTGCTGGGGAGATTATAGCTCTAGCTTTGCAAGAACAAATTTGAGCAAAGCTACTATGAACAAATACCTTTGGCAAGTGAACAATCCAAACTTTAGATGAATTTAAAGATGGAGATAGCTTGAAATATACTATATGAAAACGATTTCCTCCTAGCGATAAAAATATAGACTGAGTATGAATAAAGCCAGATATAGAAATAGAGTTTAACATGGAAAATTATTTAGAAAACAATATAGATAATCAATTGGAAGAAGCGAAGAATATGTTTAAATAAATATTTAGCTAATAGCTATTGGCCAATGGCTATTAGCTAAAAACTAACTTGATAACTTGAAAATTTTTTACTTGATAACTAAATATAGAATGATCAAAATTATAGTACAAAATCCAGAATGAATAGAATTAGGAAGTTTTGATGCAGAAAAATGAAAATTAATTACAGAAATGGCTCAATCTAATGATATAGAAATACCTTTTTCTTGTGGCGCATGAGCTTGTGGACTCTGTCTGTGTGAAGTAATTGAATGAAGAGAGATGATAAATGATTCTTTTTTACAACACCCATTGATGGAAATGTATCCAAATGAAGTTTTGACTTGTATATCAGCAGTAAAAGATGAATACTTTGAAAAAGAATGAGACTATACTATAATACTTAAAAGGAGGATATAGATATAGTTAAAAGTATAAAGTTATAAAGTTTATAAAGTTTTATAACTTTTAACTTGATAACTTGATAACTTGATAACTTTTAACTTGATAACTAAAGTGGCTTGGACTTTAATAAAGAATTTATAGAAAAATTAGTAAAACAAGATCAACTAGCATTTAATGAATTTTATCTAAAGACTGTTGATATGTTTTTCCGTTATATAAATTCTAATTTTTTCTTGAGCAAAGAAGAAAGCGAAGACCTTATATCAGATTTTTATGTAAAATGGCGAGATGTTTGTAAAAAATATGATTTTAAACAATCATTTTCTGCATTTGTATGGACGGTATTCAAAAACCTAATAAAAGATAATTTTAAGAAACATAAAGATATTTCATTTAGTTCTTTCAATGATGATGAGTGAATAAGTTTTGAAGAAAAACTAGAAGATGATTTTGATATGTTTGAGTTATTGGAATCAGATTTCCAATTTAAACAAATTGAAGATGCTATGAAAAAATTAGATTCAGAAAGTAGAGAAATATTGTATCTTAAATTTATTGAAGAAAAAGATAATGTAGATATTGTTGATATCCTACAAATATCAAACGAAAATGTCAGACAAAAAATATCAAGATCTTTAAAAAAACTGAAATCTCTATTGGACACTGATATTAATTAATTTTAACATATTTTTTAAAAATGTCAAACCCAATTGAAAACTGACAAAACTCGACATCATAAAGTTTGTGCTTTTGAATTAACTTTTCTAAAGAAAATGGCAAAAACAACTTAGAACAAAAAAAAACAAAAAAATATTGAAATTCAAACAAACACTCATATGATAGCTTTTGTACACAGTACTTATTTTATATATTAAATTGTACAATTATGACTAAAACTGCTCTTATCGCACAATTAGCTGAAGAATTAGGAGTTTCTAAAAAACTTGCAGCTGAATTGGTTAACACTTTCATCGACACAGTTATTGCTGGTGTTAAAAAACAAGGTGAAGTTAGAATTCAAGGATTCGGAACTTTCAAAAAATCTCACAGAAAAGCTAGAGAAGGTGTAAACCCACAAAACCCATCTCAAAAAATCAAAATTTCTGCTATGAACGTTGTTACTTTCAAAGCTGGATCTGACTTCAAAGGAGCTGTTAAATAATAGCAAATTAAAGTCCAAAAATAAAAAAACTCCCCATAAAGGGGGTTTTTTTATATATTAATAATAATATTTTACTTGATTTTAGGGTGATAAAAGATATTTTCAAGTATATTATTTTTTACAAATAAACATACAAATATGCCTTTATATATTTTTTTAGCTTTTGTGGCTGGTTGATTAATATGATTTTTTTTATTTTACTTTAGATACAAATATAAAGACGTAATAAATGAACTAAGAAGCAATCTAAAGTCTGCAAACAAAGAATTGGAATATCTAAACCATGAACTAGATGAATTTACACATCAAAATGCGATCTTAAAAGAAAAGGTGACTGATTTATTAGAAAAAAATGATGAATTGTCTGAGGTCGTTGCAGAATTGAGTAAATATTATGTCCACATCAAAAGAGCAAGTGAAAAAACGAGCGAATTGACAAAATTTCTAAATGATCCCAATCCAGAAATAGAAGAAAAAATGAAAAATATAATGAAAAAAAACAATAACATAACTAATGAAAAAACATTCTTTTAATGAAAAAATTAAAATATGGCCTACGATTCTAAACATGTAAAGATAATGGATTCAGAAACATGATATAATATGGTTGCAGATCAATACCAAAAATATCATTCACATCTGGATTCTTTTTTTGATTTTGAAGTATCAAGATTTCTGCCAAGAGAATACAACAAATTGGACATTATAGACTTAGGAGCTGGTGATGGTAGAATTTTTAAATACTTTAAAAACATAGACTTTAGAAAATATGTAGCATGTGATATTGCAGAAAAACTATTAGAAAAACATCCAGAATCCTGAATAAAAGTACAAAAAATAGTGTGTGATCTAAATCAAAAATTACCGTTTGATGATGATAGTTTTGATATAGCAACAAGCTTTTTTGTTTTGGAGCATATAGAAAATATAGGATGACTATTTGAGGAAGTATATAGAATTTTGAAATTTGGGTGAAGATGGATAATTGGTCATTTTCTACAAAGAAGAGAGTTTGAATGGGTACATGGAAAAGGTAAAGATCATATCAAATTTAAAATACAACAATATAATTATAGATTGGAAGAACTCAAAAAAATAGCTGAATATAATTTTTTTGATTTTAAGCACCAAGAAATCATAGAAAAGTGAGTCTTGATATGACACCTAATTGTTTGTGAAAAAAAATAAAATATCTTTTAATACCTAAGTTCTTAAAAATATTTTTTTACGTTAATTAATACAAATTTGACCGTAGTAAATGTACTGCCATTTAGAATATAGTGGTATATTATACAAACTTTTATTTTCAAATAAATAGGCCAAATCCAAATAAAGAAATTTTAAAACTTAATACATAAAAATACGTAAAAACATTCCTGAAATTTATAAGGATTGTTTTTAAAATACAAATTTTACTTAATATAAATATAATTAATATTTATTATTTACTCCATTTAGACTTTTTGTCGAAGGCAAGTATAGGAAGAAAAACTATTGGTAAAAACCAAAGTCATAATCCAAATGCTCGATGTTTTTTGAATTTTTTGGCAATATCAAAGTTTAAGATAATCATCAATATTGCTAAAACTGGTGGAAACAATATCCATCGTGTCCATCAAGTAGGTCTTCATCCTAGTTTGAACATAGGATAAATATTGTAGATAGGTATTAAAATACCCCATCCTGGCAATCAAGCTTTTTCAAAAACTCTCCACGAAGAAATAATCATAAAAACTCAAACTGCAAAAGAAAAAACCGACCAAATCATCATAAATGAGAATATCCCGCCAACAGCAGCCAAAGCCATTTCATTTGAAACTGAACCTGTAAACATCAAGTCAGATGTTTCTAAAAAATAGTCCATAGTTTTTTTTGAAAAATATAAAAAATTATGACTATCTTATATGCAAAAATCATAAGTTTGCAAGTTTATTCTCACATTGAAAAAGTTAGATAATCTTTTTTAAGATCAACATTTACCACTGAATTTCATAAAATTTTTCATTCTATAATTTGCATTGCCAACTCATCTAAAAGTATGTTTTGGATTGCTCTTTTGAGTGGTCTAGCTCCAAATACTGGATCTAATCACACTTTTGCTATATATTCTTTTGCTTTTGAAGAAATAATTAAATCTATATTTTTTTCAGATTTTATCATTTGGATAATCTTATTTAGTTGTATTTCGATTATCTGAGACAACATCTCAGAATTTACTGGATTGAATAATATAATATCATCTAGTCTATTTAGAAATTCTGGTCTAAAATATGATTGTAAAAGTGGCATAATATCTTTTTCTAGATCAATCTTTTTAGAATTGGAAGATGAAGACAATTTACTCATAATAATATCTGAACCAATATTTGAAGTCATTATGATTACTGTATTTTTGAAGTCTACCGTCCTTCATTTGGAATCTGTAAGTCTTCAATCATCCAAAAGCTGGAGTAGTGTATTGAAAACCTCTGGATGAGCCTTTTCTACTTCATCAAAAAGTATAACAGAATATGGTTTTCTCCTTACTGCTTCTGTAAGTTGTCATCATTCATCGTGTCATATATATCCCGGAGGAGATCCAATCAATCTAGAAACTGTATGTTTTTCTTGGTATTCTGACATATCTAATCTAACCATAGATTTTTCATCGTTAAATAGAAAAATAGCTAATTGTTTCGCTAACTCTGTTTTTCATACTCAGGTAGGTCAAAGAAACAAAAATGATCATATTGGTCTATTTGGATCTTTTAGACCTGCTCTAGCTCTGCGAATTGCTTTGGAAACTGAAGATACTGCGTCTTGCTGACCAACTACTTTGGATCACAAATATTCTTCAAGTTTTGCTAACTTCTCCATTTCTGTTTGGATTAATTTAGATACTGGTATTCCAGTTCGTTTTGAAATTATGGATGCTATATCATCTTCTTCTACTATATCTTTCAATATTATCTTTCATTCTTGCTTGGATTTTAATATTTTCTCTTCTATTTCTTTTAATTGATTTTCTAATGCAGGAATTTGAGAATATTTTATTTCAGCGGCTTTATTATAATCAGTCTGTTTTTCTGCTATTTCCGAATCATGTTGTAATTTCTTAATTTGCTCATTGATTTCTTTTGTTTCCAACAATAGTTTTCTATCAGATTCTCGTTCAGATTTTTTAATATTGTATTTTTCTTTGATATCAGAAAGTTCTTTTTCGATTTCTTGAATTCTGAATTCATTTTTCAAACCCCCTTTATCCCCCTTCGTAAGGGGTACTAATTCTATAGAAAGGGCTTGTTTTTCTATCTCCAATTGAGAGATTTTCTTTTCTAATTTGATGATAGATGCTGGCATACTTGTCATTCACATTTTAACTGAAGCAGAAGCTTCGTCTAGCAAATCAATAGCTTTGTCTGGCAATCTACGATCTGGTATATATCTCATAGACAAATCTACGCACGCTACTACAGCAGCATCGGAAATTTTCACACCATGGTGAGTTTCATAGGTTTTTTTGATTCATCTCAAAATAGCCAAAGCATCTTCTTTGTTTGGCTCATCGACCAATACTGGCTGAAATCTTCTTTCAAGTGCAGCATCTTTTTCTATATATTGGCGATACTCATTTATCGTTGTGGCTCAGATTACGCGAATTTGACCTCTAGCAAGAGCTGGTTTCAAAAGATTTCACATATCCATGGCTCATTGCGTCTTTCAAGTTCAGACAACTAAATGCAGTTCATCTATAAATAATATGATTTGTCAGTCTGATTTTTCTACTTCTTTTAAGACAGATTTTAGACGTTCTTCAAACTCTCATTGATATTTTGCTCAAGCTATCAAAGATCACATATCTATTTCGATAATTTTTTTATTTTTTAGCATATCTGGTACATCTCATTTTATGATTTGTTGGGCTAATAATTCTATAATGGCTGTTTTTCATACCCCGGGGTCTCATATCAAAACTGGATTATTTTTTGTCCTACGAGATAAAATCTGGACTACTCTCCTAGTCTCATCGTCTCTTCAAATAACAGGATCTAATTTACCTTCCTCTGCTAATTTAGTAACATCTTTACCATATTTTCACAAAGCATCCATAGTATTTTCTGGATCTTGTGATTGAATATTTTCTCATTTTCTCATTTCTGTAATTATTTTAAGAACTAAATCATAACTGATATCTTGTGACTTTAATATTTCTGTAAGTTTGTTGTTTAACTTCAAAATGGCTAGAAACAAATGTTCGGTAGTCAAAAAATAATCTCACATTTCTTTCATAATGCTTTCTGCTTGCAACAATGACTTATTTAAATCACTTGAAACGGATATTTGATAATCTCACTGAACTTTGGGAAGCTTTGATATTTCAGACATTACTGAAGATTGAATGGACTGTATGGAAATATTAATTTGAGATAAAATTGCAGGTATATATCCATCTGATTGTTGGATCATGGCCAAAAATAGATGAAGAACATCTATTTGAGAATTTTGCTGCTGTAATGCTGACTGACTGGCTGATTGTATGGCTTCTGCAGCTTTTGTAGTATACTTCTCAAAATTCATAATTAATTTAGTAGCACATAAAACATTTGGGTGCTACAAAAGTAATCATTTTTTTAAAAATTTCAAGAGTTTTTTGTACTAATAGTTCCACCCGGGTAAAAACCTCACCCCAACCCTCTCCTCAAAGGAGAGGGGGTAACACCCCGGGTGGTGTACTAAGTATCAATAATTTCTAGCTCACAATTTCGAATTTCTGAAAGTTTTTTGACTACATCCAAAGTTTTGTATCTTGGATCTTGTTGATTGGCATAATACCGCTTGTGTGGTCGGATAATAATTATTTTTTGTAAATCTTTATAATTTTGAAAAATTTCTGAATGTGTAGCTAAAATAATATTTGTATTTCCATTTTTTATATTCCGTCGCGATTTATCTTTTTGATTTTGAGTGTTTGAAGAAAGCAATACATCAACTCACTGTTGAGATGTGAATTTCTCATCTGTAAGATTAATTAAAGTTCGTAAATCTGGGAAAACTACAAGCGTTTGTCAGTCTTGAGGGAAAGAGATTTTCTTAGAATCTAAATTCAAGAAAAACAAGATATCCTTCGCTTCGCTCGAGGATGACATTGTTGTTTTAGATTTTTTACTAACTTTTCTGTCGACTAGTTTCTCTACTTCTGTGGGGAGGAAAAGTTTTGGAACTACGTTGTAATACGGAGCATATCGTCGATATACCATCCGATGAATAAGTTCTATGGTCTGTTTATTTAAAAACTTTTTTTCTATGATTTCATATTTTGACTCATCTTCTTTTAACTGATAAACATACTGCTCTGCAAATGAAACTTCTGGTCATAATACCAAAAAATATTCTTGTCACAATTTCAATAAGTCTCCAGACTTGAATTTATGGTCTGTTTTTCGTATTTTGTCCGATCCAGCGTATTTAGTAAATCAATACAAGTAAGTCATAAAGTTGAAAGTTTTCAAGTTATAAAGTTTTCAAAGTGAAAGTTATCCATTGTAATTCTGACTGTACCTTTTCCAAAAAGAGATACTTTTCTTGTCCTCCTTTTTCAAAGGAGGGGTACCCTTTAGGGTGGAGGACTTAAAATCCCTCTAGTCACACACTAATATATGGTGTGTGACAGATACAGCTCCCTTTCCAAAGGGAGACAAAACTACCCCAACCAATGTTCATTAATATTTTAATTGTTTTTTAGTTACTTTCTTTTTTTAACAAAAAGTCAGTTCTTTTCAATACATTTAGAAAAACAAAAAACACTCAAAAAAGACTTGACATTTATTTTTTATTTTGTATAATTCTATAAAAATACAATTAATATTAACAAAAATTTAAGAATCATGAAAGAATTAATTTTATCTTTGATGGTGGCTTTATTTGCCACAGTTTCGTTCGGTCAAACAGTTGAAACTATCAGCTACGACAGTTTGGATGTAGCGAGTCAAAAATTGTTCTCGAAATATGGGGTAGCAAACCCCTATGGAGAGGTAATTAAAATTGAAATGGATTCTGTTGTTGCTATATACGAGATCACAGACATAAAAAAATCTCGTAAAATGGTTGCAGATAGTACCGGCGCGAAATCTCCTGAATTTACTACCCAATACATGACTATTTATGTAAAAGGTGGTGAGATGAAGGCGTTTGTGGGATTAAATAATCCGACAACATTAGCTGCAAATGCCGGAGTTTCAATAGCTACGTTCTTCCAGAACACTGGAGACAAGCAAGGGGACGATGAGTTCCCGGAAGCTCCAAAAACCGAAACCACACCGGCCCCATCCTATACCATCTCTTCGGAGTTGTAGGGCTAATGAAACTTTTTATAGGGTGCGATCTATTTATAGATTCGCACCCTTTTCTTTTTTGTAAAAAAAAGTCATTTATTTTTTGCAAAAAATCTATCGGCCGATAAAATCGTTAGCCCGTTCAG
>CAZSQL010000007.1:13818-42968 GCA_964609035.1 uncultured Candidatus Peribacteria bacterium | reverse complement strand
ACCAAAAAAAATCACATAAACAAAATATTTCAATATTTTTTTATGTTTTTTAAACAAAAGAAAAGTCTTTTTTGTATGTTTGGTTTGTTGAAAAAGTTGTTTTTATCAATTATTTAGCTAGAAATTAAGAGATTATGTACTTTTCTAAATTATAATTTTTTATATAATAGTATATATTATATTTATATTGTTTTCAATTATAAAAATGTTTAAAAAAAGATCTTATAATCTATTATCTCTAATTGTTTCTATTCTATTTATATGAACAATTGGAAATATTTATGTAAATGCACAAACTAATCTGTCAGCATGAGATTTAATAATAACTACTATAAATGCTGACAATCCTGATTTTTTTGAATTTATGTCTCGTGTGGATATAGAAACAGGCACAATTATATATTTTTCAGATAATGCTCGATCTTGAAATAACACACGAAGAACAACAGAATGAAACATAAAATATACATCACCTTGATTAATAACTGCCTGAACAAAAATATATTTTGAAGGTTGATTTCAAACCACTTACCCAACAATATGGGAAATGAGTTGATGATTCGATATCTCAGCTGCTGGAGATAATATTATTGTATACCAATGAAATCTATATAATGACCCAACCCCAAATTTTTTATATGGTGTCTGATTGGGGTGACCATCTACATGGATAATTAGTGGATCACCAACTGCAAATAATTCATATTTACCAGCCTGACTGTCTTTGTGAAATACAGCATTCTCATATAATTACGACAATATACAGTATGGATGTTCAAATTTATGAATATGGAGCAGCGACTTTTTATCTGTAGTTTCTGATTCTGCTAATCGATTATGAGATGACACAACAAGATATACAACTACAGCTTGTACTTTTGATGCTACTAAACCACAGGTATTTATAGATCTAGCTAGTGGACAAGATGATCCGACATCAGCAACTACTGTAAAATTTTTGGTAACATTTTCTGAAGCCATAAATACAAGTACATTTGATTGTAGCGACATAAACTTGATATGAACTGCAGGAACAAAAACCTGTACTAATATATCAGAAATTGCTCCCAACGATGGAACTACATTTGAAGTAACAGCAACTGTAACGAACAATGGTATTGTTATCGCAGAAATAGAAGCGGATAAGTTGACTGATATCAATGGAAATCCAAATGATATATTTTCTGCAGTAGATAATAATATCATTATAGATCAGACACCTCCTGTAATAACTATTGTAAATCCAAATACAGATCCCGCTCTTAGCAAAACTATTTCTGCATCTACTAATGAATGAACATTAACTCAAACTATTAATGCTGTTTGAATTACTACTTGTGATAATTCACTAATATTTTTAGCTTATTCTGATATTACATTTAATACTGAGGCCGATAATTGAAAATTTGTTTGTTATCGTGCTATCGATGATGCTTGAAATACTACTTATGAATTATCGAATACTATTGCTTGAATCGATACTACACCACCCGTTATAACTAGAAATGGTGGTGCTGTAATTAATATAGAAGTTGGTGGTATTTACACAGACCTTGGTGCTACTGCTTCAGACAATCATGACTGAGATATTACTGCCAACATTACTACTGTTAATCCTGTAAATACTTCTACTGTTTGAATATATACCATTACTTACAATGTCTCTGATAGTCTCTGAAATATTGCAAATGAAGTCACTAGAATTGTAAATGTTGTAGACACTACTCCTCCTGTCATCACTAGACTTGGTGATGCTGTCGTTTCTATCGAAATTGGTACTCCTTATACTGATGCTGGAGCTACCGCTTTTGACAACTATGATTGAGATATTACCGCTTCCATTGTTGTTGTTAATCCTGTAAATTCTAGTGTAGCTTGAAATTACACTGTTACTTATAATGTTGTTGATGCTAACTGAAATAATGCTACTGAAGTTTCTAGGACTGTAAATGTCGTAGATACCACTCCTCCTGTCATTACTAGACTTGGTGATGCTACTGTCAATATCGAAGTTGGTACTCCTTATACTGATGCTGGAGCTACCGCTTTAGATAATGTTGATGGAGATATTACTGCTAGCATTATTACTTCTAATCCTGTAAATTCTAGTGTAGTTTGAACTTACACTGTTACTTACAACGTAGTAGATTCTTCTTCCAACAATGCTATTGAAGTTTCTAGAACTGTTCACGTCGTGGATACCACCCCTCCTGCAATCATATTAAATGGGGATAGTACAGTATATATAGAATTTGGAAATGACTATATTGAACTTTGAGCGACTTGGTCTGATAATGTTGATGGGACTTGAGACGTAACTACAATTATATGATCAGTAAATACTGGTGTGATTTGAACATATACTATTACATATTATTACACGGATTCTTCACTTAATATTTGATCTGGAGTTAGAACAGTAATCGTTCAAGACACAACACCACCATCTATGTACTTCTTGGATAGCATAAATCTATGACCAGTACAAAGCGACACAATATCAGTGTATCGAGATGATGCTGTGATAAAAAAATGGATGTATGACGATGATTGAGCTTGCTCTACTTTTGCTGGAGATTATCCAAATAATTATATATGAGATTTAACAGAAAATACAGAAACAAATAATGGGGAATATTTATGTTTTTATGGAGAAGATAGTGTATGAAATAAAACTACCTTAGCAAGCGCAAATCCAATTAATATAGACATCACTCCTCCAAGTTATGGATGAGTAGTAAATGGCGCTTATTATAATTATGACTTAAATATAACATATAGCGATTTAAATATATCTGGAGCAAAATTAAATTGATTAAGTTTGAACAGCTGAGATCCTGTATCTTTGGAAGATAGCTATACTTTGGTCATAAGCGACTTAGCTGGAAACACAACTACAGTAAATTTTGTACTAGACAAAACAGCACCCGCAATAGAATGATTTACTAACATGTGATATCACAACACAGACATTACAATAAATTGTTCTGATAGTAATTTGTCTTGAGCTACGGTCAATTGACTACCTTTCACCTGTGGTAATACTGTATCAAATGAATGAATATACAATATTTTTGCAGAAGATCTGGCAGGTAATTATAGTACATGACAGTTTACAATAGATAAAGTAAAACCAACTGCTACTGTAGAATACAATCCTGATTGACCAGTTTGGACGAATTTAAATGTAGTAGCAACTGTTACTGGATTTGATGAGGTTGTAGTAAACATAAATACACCAACAAATACCTTTACAGACAACTGAACTTTCTTATTTACTTTTGAGGATTTAGCTGGGAACACAGGAGAAGTTTTAGCAAATGTAGATTGGATAGACAAAACAGCACCAACATTAGAACAAGCATATATTTCTGCATGAAATACAAATACTGGTAATGACTGAATAACAAACTTTTATAATTGAATCATAAACATAAGATCAGATATTGTAGACAATGGTGGAGCATGAATAGATGAAACATCTTGTATGTATACCATAAATTGAATAGATCGAAATGTTGCCAACTACGATACAGGATATTGTTATGCAAACTTTTTGGATCCTCAAACAAATATAAGCATATCTTTTGGTGTAAACGATAAAGCGGGCAATGTATGAACATGAGTAAATAAACAATATTTGTATGACAACATAGCTCCTACGACAATAGATGACGCAAATAGCACAGTAAGAAATATAGATCAGACAGTTACATTGACTGCAAATGATACATGAGTTGGTATTTTCAATACATTTTACTGTATAGATACAAATTGAACATGCACACCTTCTATATTGTGAACAACAGCATTTATAACTGGCAATATTTGAGAAGTAACTCAGAAATATGTAAAATACTACTCTATTGATAAATTGAACAATACAGAAAGCGTAAAAACTTCGCTACCTATAAATATAGACAAAGAATTACCATACATCACATGAACGACAACTATAACTAGCAACAACACAAATGGTTTGTTTGCAAAAGCTGGAGACAAAATATCAATCACGTTTACCTCTCATGAAATACTTTTAAACAACCCTACTGTAAATATATCAGGATGAGGGAGTATGAGTTTTGTAAGTAAAATATGAAATACATATATATATGAACGCAATATGAATTGAGCAGATCCAGAATGAATAATATCCATAAACATATCTATGGAAGATTTGGCCACAAATGTATGAACATATACATTAAACTCAAGTATAACATATGATAGAACACCACCAGCATGAATATCTATAACACAGCCCACAACACACACATATTTTCAATGAGGGACAAACAAAACTATAACACGGACAACGGGTTCTGAAATAAACTTCTGAGCAACACCATTGGTTTTACAATATTCAAATGATGGCTGGAATACTTTGCACTCTACAATAATAGATTGAGCACCTAATAATGGATCATATAATCGAACATTTCCTGTAGTTGATAGTACACTAGCAAGCGTAAGAATAATCGCAACAGATTTGGCTGGTAATGTGTCATATATCACATGAAACAACTTTACTTTGGATAGTACGCATCCTACTATTGTGAGCTTCACTTATCCTGTATGAGTAGTCTACTTTAAATGATGATCGGGATATACAATTACTTGGACATGAGGAACAGATGCTTTTATTTCCCAAAAAGTATTAGAATATTTATCTGGATGAGTTTGGACCAATATTGCTACATACAGCACAGATGTATTTGAACATTTGTGGATAACTCCAAATTCTGGAATAAGTGCAAACACCTGAACAATAAGACTTAGAATAACTGTGTATGATAGAGCTTGATTGAATAGAACTGCAGAAACCGCTGACTTTATAATAGATAGCACTATGCCAAGCTTCAATTTTAGTGACACAAACTCAAACTGGAGAAATACAAATGCAACTTGATCTACTACTACACCCACAGACAACTTAGCTTGAATTCGAAGTACAGGAATGCTATATAGGACAGATTGACCATTCACTACAAACTGTGATGGATGAACTAGCACAATACCTGTATTTACTACAGAGTGAATACATACATGACATGCTTGTGTGATGGATAGAGCTGGAAATGTAAGGACAAGAACTCAAGTCTATAGAATAGACAAAACTGCCCCTATTGTGACTATGCCAGCAAATATTGCTACAAATACATGAGTGACTATAAATATAAATGTAAATTGAGATATATCTGGAATAGCATCATATACATGGTCAAAATTATCAGGTCCAGGCACAATAACATTTTCATCTACTAACACACAAAATCCTTTTGTAACAGCTAATTTGGATGGTAATTATGTATTACAAGTAGTAGTCAGAGACAATGCAAATAACATAAGTACCGGAACTGTAAATTTTGTTTGGAGTGCAACAGCGCCAGTAATAACTACAGGAGCAATAACAAACACTACAAGTTCAACACCAACATTTACATTTACAGCCACAAATAGCTGAGTACTTTCTTGGAGCTGACCATGTTCTAGCGCTACGACAACAGCAATATCTGGAAACAATACTATAACATTATCATCTCTTGCAAACAATACTTATAGCAGTTGTTATGCAAGAATTACAGACATAATGAACAATACTGGAATATGGTATAATCTGCCTAGTTTTACAGTAAGCTACACTCCTCCATCTTGAGGAGGTGGATGAGGATGAGGTGGTGGATTTTTTATGCCAACATGTACTAATCAAGACTTAACTTGTGGAATATATGGAAAATATATACTAAAATCATGAGTGACTTGTCAATGATGAGATTTGTGAAAAT
This sequence comes from uncultured Candidatus Peribacteria bacterium, assembly GCA_964609035.1. Taxonomy (GTDB): domain Bacteria; phylum Patescibacteriota; class Gracilibacteria; order Absconditabacterales; family Absconditicoccaceae; genus JALOAF01. Next base: position 37,182 of record CAZSQL010000007.1, on the reverse strand, counting down.
CATGTGGTACTGATATATGTGTAGATGGAGATTATTCATTAGATCCAAATGATGGCATATGTCATGACCCTACAAAAGTAGAAGCAAACTCTGGATCAACTAGTACAGGAAAACGAGAAACATTTAAATCACCGTACAACAAAGAACTTACAGATGCTTATAGTTATGCCTTTGGAGTAAAAATAACAACCGTACCAAACATAGAACGAGCCAATTTAACTGGTGTTTTGATTAGGTCTCATTTGTCTAAAATGATGTCTGAATATGCGATGAAAGTATTGTGAAAAACTCCAGACACTAGCAGAAAATGTGTATTTAAAGATATGGAAGACCAAACAGATGAATTTAAAAAATATGCCAAAATATCTTGTGAATTATGACTTATGTGACTGAAAACTGACTGAACTCCTGCGGATATTTTTAATCCAAACCAAGAAGTAACAAGAGCTATATTTGGTACTACACTTTCTAGAGCAATCTGGGGAGAAAAAAATAATGGATGACAAAATTGGTATATAAAACACCTGGAAGACTTAAAAACAAATGGTGTCATGAATCAAATTGATTGGCCAAACAATCGAGAGATAAGATGATATGTAATGCTAATGATGATGAGAGCTGATCAAAAATTGAAAAAAAGCAAATATTCAAATTTTGAATCATTACGAGGTAAAAAAGTATTTGTACCAAACAAAAAAACAAGCTCAACTATGACTTGAACAAGTCAAACCAATGTAAATACAAATATAACAACAGAAAAATATTCTGAATCTGAAAAAGAATTTATAAGAACAGCAAACAAGACGTATCAATTTTATGAATGATATACGGCTTGACAATCAAATATATGAGTGAGATATTTACAATATTTCTTGAAAGAAAATAACTATTACACTGGTGAAATAAATGGTATAAACACAATATCAACAGTCGCTGGACTATTAGATTTTCAATTGAAAAGACAAATATTGGCCGATCCAAACCATGCAGCTGCAGGATTCCTTTGACCTGCAACAAGAAATTTAATAAATCCTCTATTGGTAGAATTATTGAACAAGTAAATCTTTTTATAATAAATTATAAACATAATATGTTACTCACAATTTGACTAGAAATTCATATAAAACTCAATAGTGAAAAAAAAATGTTTTGTCAGTGTAAAAACGAGCAAAATTTTGATACACTGGCTCCTAATACAAACATATGTCCTGTGTGTACATGACAACCTGGAGCGTTACCCACGTTGAGTGATGATGTTTTAGATTTGTCGTTGAAATTAGGGAAAGCTTTAAATTGCAAAATAAATAAAGAATCTCAATTTGATAGAAAATCATATTTTTATCCCGATCTACCTATGGGTTATCAGATAACTCAATTATACAAACCAACAAATGTAGATGGAGAGGTTAAATTTTTTGTAAACAATTATGAAGAAGAAAAAAGTGTAAGAATATTGGATGCTCATATGGAGTGTGATACAGCCAAAATGATACATGATGGATGACAAGCTCTAATTGATTTTAATCGTGCTGGCACTCCTCTTGTAGAAATAGTTACTGGACCAGATTTTACAAATGATGACGAAGTGGTAGAATTTTTAAAAGAACTACAAAGAATAGTAAGATACAACAATATCTCTGATGCTGATATGGAAAAATGACAAATGAGGGTAGATGTAAACATCTCTATCAGAGAAAAAGAAAGCGATCCACTAGGTACTAGAGTAGAATTAAAAAACATAAACTCATTTGGTATGATAAAAAGAGCAATACAGCATGAGTATGATAGGCAGTTGGGATTGATACAAAGATGAGAAAAATTTCAACAACAAACTAGGATGCGAAATGATATGGAATGAGTAAGTAAGCTAATGAGATCCAAAGAAGATGCATTGGATTATAGATACTTTCCAGAGCCAGATATGCCCACACTACAATTAGATGATAAAATGATAAAATGATTAAATGATAAATCATTGATAATCCCACATGATATAATCAAAAAATTTAAACAAGAATATGGATTTCACAAAGAATATATAAATGCTCTGATATGAGATCAAAACACATTAAACTATTTCGTAGACAGTTTATCTTCCCTGTCTGCCGAGCAGGCAGGTTCGAACGAAGTGAAAGATATAAATGTCTATGCTAGAAATATTGCAAAATGGATTTCTGGTCCAATAAGCGCTTATATGAAAGAAAATTTTGTATGAATATATAATCTACCATTTGATATGGACCAATTTATTGCATTTCTAAAAATAGCTGATGAATGAAAAATAATGGACAATCAAATGAAAATAGTGATGGATGAAATGCTAAAAACTGGAAAATGAGCCAATGAAATTATAGCTGAAAAATGATTTGATGCACCAGCAGTAGATGACAATGATCTAGAAAATATGGTAAAAAAGGTCTTGGACCAAAACCCGTTAATTGTAGAACAGTATAAATCTGGGAAGACTAGCACTGTATGATTTTTTGTATGACAGGTGATGAAAGAAACTGGCTGAAAAGCAAACCCAAAAATCGTGGGAGAAATTGTAGCAAAAATATTGGGATAAAAAATACAACATCCTATACGAAATATTTCGCACAATATACAAAAAAACGTATATTTTAAGTAAAACATTTCGCATAGGAGCTAGTTGCAACATCTACTTTTTTATTCCTCTCTAAAAACTTTTTTTTCGCACTTATGGGGCGATTTGGGGGAGATTGCTCCGATGGGGCACTTCTTTTGTACCCAAAGACACAGCTCTTACATCCAATCTCTAAAAATCATGATTGGTGGTCGAGTTGAAAAAAGAAGTTCATCCCGCAAAGCGGGGCAAAACATGAGCCGGTATTGAGCTGAAAATGAGCCAAAAAGAAAAAATAACAACTTCTAAACTAACTCTTATACCGAACTGCTTTGAAAATCTATCTATCGGCAGGCTTGTTTTATTGGCGTTTTAGTATAAACTAATATATTTAATACAAAAAAATAAAATCTTCTTGATTTTGTATAAAAAAGTCATATATCTTTTTTCGCTTTATATACTAAAAATACAGCTATGACTGTAAATGATGAAGAACATATCGATTTGGAAAAAGAGTTGGACTACGATGAAGAATGGGATGATGATGAAGATGATGATCGAGAAGACGAAGAGGATGAAGTTTTAGAAGAAGATGATGATAAATAAAAAAAATCCAGCTAATGCTGGATTTTTTATATTTTTGTTAATATTACATAGTTAGTAGTACATAAATTCACAATCAAAACATCAACAGTCAAACTATTAAGTGAATCAATTTAGCATTTTTCTTTTTGAGCGATGCTAACTCCTCTGCTGATTTAAATCAAAGTCACACAATTAAAGCTATGATTATCATAGGTAGTATAAATATTAAGTTATATACTATTAGATATATATATCATCGAGTGTGAAGGTTTTTGCTTTCTGATGCTAGATAACCCAAAATTGTGAAATAAGGTCATGACGTACATGGCAAAAGGAACAAACTAACCAAGAATCAAACCAAGAAAGCTCAAATTGGCGATATTGCTCTTTTTATTATTTTTTGCATATTTGGTCTCCATGAAAGTGGGACTTCCATAATAAATCATTTTCCATATCGGAAATAATCTTTTAGATTTGCCAATCAAACTATTATTCAAAGCAATCAAACAACTATTTTGAGAATAAATGTATTTTGAGATGTAGCTAATGCAGAAAATAATCATAATCACATAGCAAAATAACTGATGAAAACAGCTAAAGCAAAAAGCAATCATGCCAAGATAGCTCTTTTTCTGCTTCCACTTTTTGTAAGTATGCTTGATAATAAAAGAAGCATCACAGCAAAAGCACAAGGATTTATACTATCTGCTAATGCAGCTGGTAGCATAATTGCAAAAAATTTAAGTCTATTTGTTTTTGACGAAAGATCTGAATTTTCTGGTCATATATTCCCTGAGATATCTTTATCGTCTATCGCCCCACAGTTTAGATGTGGACAACTTTCTTCGTTACATTCAAAATGAGGACAATCCTCTAATTCACTACAAGTTTTGGAATCATCTTGTGCCATCTTTTCTTGGAAAAATCAGATTATTTTTTTGTCTCAAGCAACATAATCACACTCATTCTCAGACTCTATGACTAAAAATGGTACTCATGCTTTATTTTGTTCAATTCATAATTTAGTGATATATTCTGAAAAAGCCTTTAGATTATCTCTGTTAAAATAAATTTCTAATTTCTTTACATTATATTTTGAAACGACATCATTTTCACCAAAAAATTTGTCTACCTTTGCACAATGAGAACAACCGTTTCAATAAAAGTAGATATATTCTTGTGCAGATGAATAAGAAACCAAAAAAGTCAGCCCAAGCATAATTAAAAATAAAATTTTTTTCATTTTTTCTTTAAAATTAATTTAATAAAATGATTATTGTAATTTATTGGAAACAATATTTTGCATATTTTTTCGATCTGTAACAACTATTTCCAATGTTCAATCTTCATCAACCGATATAGAAATAATATTGTCAGATTCTGGATTTTTAGTAAGAGAATAATTGGTATACACAATACCTTTTAAATCTCACATCAAATCTTTTATTTGATTTGAAGAATCTGTTCACATTTGTTTTACTATATCTTGAGCCATTTTAAATTCTTCACTAATCGCAATTCACGCCTCTTGTGCTATCTTTTCTGCCTGTTTCATGGCTGTATCGTAATCTCAAGTATATACAAAACGCATAGAATTAAATCATTCTATATCTTCACTTGTCTGATAAGATAGATCTTTGTTTAAAGTCATACCTTTTGGTACATTTATGTTTAATTTTTTTGCTCGTGATGGTAAAGTAAAGTTTTGTTTTTGTTTTTCTAGTAAGTCTATTTTTTCTTGTAATGCTATTTTATCTCAAACATAATCTTTGGCTTCTTGTATATTTACAGTTTTTGAACAAGCTGAAAACATAAGAGAAGAAAATAAAACAAACAAAAAAAGTGATAAATTCTTTTTCATAATACAATAAATTATTTAGTAAATAAATCTTGATTTTTGAGTATGTATATAGCAAAAATTATATAGAATATAATCATCCAAGGTGATGGTATAGAACTAAAGCTAGACATAAGCATAGCCAATATCATATATACCAAATCTAAGACGATTATAAGTGTTATAAAAAAGGGAACTCGTTTTTTCATTTTGATGAATCAAAATCACAATAGTCATGACATAACAATATACAATAAATTGAATATTATCAACAAAAAGAATAGTCATCCGAGATACTCAAGAAAAAATCATATAGCTCGTATTGTAGACAAAGTCGTCAAAAGTCATATTCAAGCAAAAACAACTATAATCCATCCAATAATTTTGGATGTAGTTGGAAGGTTTTCTCTAAATGACTTATTTGTATTTGTAAGAATCTTAGATCCCAAAACTTTTTTTACAAAATTTGATTTTATAATGTTGTGTACAAATTTCAATTTATGATCTAAGAAAGACATAAATTTATCTACTCTCTTTTCAAAATTTGAAAATAGCTTTTGTTTGTGCGTAGCTTTTTTGCTTGAATGATTTTTTGTATTCATTTTTTTATAAAAAAATAAAATATAACATTTGTATATATCAATATAAAACATTTTTTCAAGTATATGTACAGATATACTCAGAATATTTATTTGTATTTAGTTTATTAACTTGAAAATAAAAAACCTTTCTTTAAAAGAAATATTAATTTAATTTTTAATATAAAATAATTATGTGAAACAAGAAATTCTACATTACTACTGCTATTGCATATCCAAACTGAAAACCTCATATGGGACATGCTTTGGAAATTGTTATTGCTGATGCTTTGGCAAGAATGCATAGAATGACCTGAAAACAAGTAGAATTTCAAACAGGTACTGATGAACATGGTATCAAAAATCGAAGAACTGCAAAAGAAGAATGAAAAGATATTTTAGAATTTTTGGACTGAAATGTAGCTGCTTTCAAAGAAATGTATGATGGTTTAAGCATTTCCTACAATACTTTTATAAGAACATCAGACAAAATAAATCATTATCCTGGAGTACAAGAAATATGGAATAAAATGACTGCAAAATGAGATATATACAAGCAATCTTATACTGGTCTTTACTGTGCAGGATGTGAAGCATTTAAGACAGAAAAAGATTTAATAGATGGTAAATGTCCTGATCATCCAAATTGAGAAATAGAAAAAGTAGAAGAAGAAAATTATTTTTTTAAACTATCAAAATACAAAGATCAAGTGATTGCTTTGATAAAAAACGATGAATACAAAATTTTTCCAGAAATGAGAAAAAATGAGATGTTAGCATTTTTGGAAAATGCTAGAGATGTAAGTTTCTCTAGACCAAAGTCTAGTTTACCTTGGTGAATACCTGTGCCAGGAGACGAAGATCATGTGATGTATGTATGGTGTGATGCTTTGTCTAATTATATCACAGGACAATGATACGGTTTAAATGATAATTGGAAAAATACTTGGCCAGCAGATCTACATATAGTATGAAAGGATATACAGAGGTTTCACGCCGCATTTTGGCCTGCAATGTTACTGTCTGCAGATATAGCATTGCCAAAAGAGTTATTGGCACATGGATTTCTGACACTAAATGGTAGTAAAATGTGAAAGTCTACTGGTAATGTAATAGACCCTATGGAACCATTGAAAAAATATGGTAGAGATGCTTTTGTATTCAATCTATTGTACGACGTACCTACTGATGGAGATGGCGATTTTTCTCCAATTAGATTAGACAATGTATATAATAGTATGATAATATGAGCTTGGTGAAATTTAGTAAATAGAGTCACTAAGTTAAGTGAAAAATATCTAATTGATAATTGAAAATTGATAATTGATAATTTTTCACGATTTGAAGAAATGAACTTGGAGACAATGAAAGGTTTTTTGAAAAATCATGATTTGAAATGATATTTAGAGAAGTGGTATCAAATAGTACAAAAGGCCAATGAATATATTACAAAAGAAGAACCTTGGATTAAATATAAAGACGAAAATACTAGATGAGAAGCAATTGAATGTTTACAATTTTTGTTGTATGTAGTAAAAAATCTTACAATATTATCTGCACCAATATTGACTGATGGTTTTGAAAAATTGAAAAACATTTTGGGGACAGAAATATTAAATTGATTGAAAACTGATGAAACTGTAGATGTTGAGCTTTGGCAAAAAGCATTTGATGCAAAAGAATTTAAAGTGAATTTGAATCCAGAAATAATTTACCCTAGAGTGGAAGAAGTTAGTTAAAAAGTCATAAAGTCAAAAGTTTTTAGCTATTGGTTTATAGTTTTTGATTAATTAATAAATAACTTTTTGACTTACTTTAACTCATCAAAGACTTTTTTTTCTACAGATTGTAGATAAATATATTTTATGGCTTCTACAAATGACAAAGAAGATAAGTAAACATAACGATTTACATGCAATATGTCTGATAAATCAAATTTTCTTATTTTGTCTTTACTAAACTCTTTGCCCAAAGAAACTATAAACTCTTGATCTACAGCCTTTATGTCTTGCACCAAAGACAACATTTTTGTAAGCATTTCACTTGATTCTTTACCATCTATAACCTCTGATATTACCACATAAAGATCTACCAACATTGTCCTAAAAATATTATATTGTTTGGCTAACCAACCTGAAGTCTCTTCTTCAAAAACTAAAATATTGTGAGAAATGTCCTTCATATATTTAGCTGCCAAAACAGCTGCAGAAATAACAGAATAGTACTTATCAATTTGTTCTACTTCTACATCTTTTATTGATTGTTTTTTCATTTGTACACCAAAAGCTATCAAAGATTCTTCTATCATTTTAATTTTTGCATATTCTTTATTTAAACTATTTTGTCCGACATTTTTTTGTGCAGAAAGGATAATATCTAGTGTTGCGCGGTTTTTCAATAAAATTTTTTCATCAATAGACCAAACATGCAAAATATAAGCAAATATATTTTTCAAAAGAAATGTTGTATCATTTTTGATTGCTATCAATGCAGCATCAGTAATATTTGGATCTACTTGTTCCAAAGATAATCAAAGCTTGGTTTCTTTTATAGGGAAAAGTTTTATCAAAAACTTCTTGAAATAATTTATAAATGGCACAATTAAAAGAACTCAAACAAGCTTAAATCAAATCATAAATACAGACAATCATGAAATAGTATCTACAAAATAAATATTTAAAAAATTTACTATAAACGGCAAAAATAATAATCCTAAAATAACAGAAAATAAATTAAAAAAAACATGAGAAAACGCTACCTGTTTTTTTATGGGAAATGGTCAAATTGATGCCAAAACAGCAGTTATTGTCGTACCCAAGAATGCTCACATAATCAATGGTACTCACATACGATAATCCACAATTCAAGAGTGAGAAGCGGTTAGTATAAGCATAATTGTTGCTGTACTAGACTGCATAACAAGTGTAGAAACAAATCAGACCAAAAAGTAAACTAAACTTCAAAGTCCAACATATTGAACAAAGTCTATTTGAGAAGATATGGCAAACATACTTTCTTTCATATAAGAAAGTCATAAAAATAATAATCCTAAACCAATAAAAAATCTGCACAAATATTTGAATTTGATGTGTTTGTTGAAAATAAGCATTAAAAGTCAAAAAACACCAATAATAGGAAAAGATAAAGAAGATATAGAATATCTAATTCACAAATTTGCTATAATAACATCTGTGATTGCGGTACCAATATTGGCTCACAAAATAACTCATAATGAATTTTGGAAGGTGATAACTCATGCTCACACAAAAGCTAATGTGATCAAAGAAACCACACCACTACTTTGTAAAACAGTTGTCATAAAAACTCAAGTAGATATAGCTTTATAAAGTCTATCTGTAGCAGTTTTTAAAAAATTTTTTAAAGTTTTGGTAAATAAAAAACTTATAGCTTCTTCAAAAACCATCATTCCAAACAAAAACATACCCAATCATCCTATCAAAAGAAATATTTGCTCTCAAGTCATATAATAATTAAATAACTAAAGTTGGTCTATGTAACTTATAAATTGTTTATATATAAATATAATTTTTTATACATTAACATAAATTAATCATAACCAAGAATATTTTTTTTGCAAATTTTTTGCAAAATAAAATTTTTGGAGTATAATTAAATTAGACAATATGATTATTTATTGTTTAATATCAAAAATATGGAAAGAACTAAAGAATATAAAATAGATGAGATTGTAGACAGAAATTGGATTAATCCAATTGTAGATAAATCTTTAGTATCAAAAAATTTAATTAATTTATTGTCACAAAAAACATCGAAAAAAGAATTAGAAGATATAAAATTTAATATAAGAAGAAATTTATTAAACAAAAATTTTGATAAAAGACTTAGAAATCGTTCTAAAAATATTATCTTTAAGGTATATTGATCTGGCGAAAATTATATAAAAGACTCTGAAGCAAAAAAACGAATCAGCTTATTACAAACTGCATTTATAGAAATGGAATCATTATTTACAAATATAGATAGAAAACAAGAAAGTAAAAATGGTTTTGACCATATATTGGGTGTAATTGATGAATTACTAGAGACACCAAATGTAGATATCAAACATTTTATTATAGCTTTGTTACATGACTGACCTGAGGAATTCCCACGATATACTATTGATCATATTAGACAAAATTACTGAGACGACATAGCTAACAGTATATACAATATGACTAAAAAAAATGAATATTATTATATGGAAAAATGATTGAAAGAAGAAAATAAAAATATAGTAGATTTGAGTAATTTAGAATTACATAAATTGATAATTAGAACAAAACAAGATGATTATTATGGGAATATGATAAATTGGTGAGAACATGAAATTTGGGTAAAATTTGCTGATAGAATTGATAGTTTGAAGAGTATAGAATGAACTTGAAAAGAATTTTCCAATAAAAAGCTTTTTGAAACAAAAATATATTTTTTAAATCATGAAATAAGAAAAAAGACATCTCCATATTTATATGAAAAGCTGAAAAAAATATATTTTGATAAAATTTAATCTAAAATTCAATAAAAAAGTAAATTTTCCATATTAACATTTGTTTGGGACATTTTTTTTACTTTAATTCGCTTCTCTGCATTTACAAAATCTTTTTTTCAAACATAGTTTGCTATTAGCTGATCCAAAAAAGCTCAAATGAATCATCTTTTGTTTATTTCAGCCAATAATGAGTGTTTGTTGTGAATATTTTCATCACTTGCTAAAATCTTGACAACATTCTCAATATCTTTTGTGAAATCATGGTTGGATATGAAATTTTTTGAATCAAATGATATTGTAATAGATCTAGAAATTATAGTTTCTAAAACCTTTGACTTATTTGATGTGGTAGCCAAAATAATTCTATTTGGCAAAGGCTCTTCACAAGTTTTTAAAAAAGCATTGATAGCTGATATAGACATTCTTTCTATATTTTCAATCAACAATATTTTTGCTTTTCATGCTGAAGACTGTTGTAACCAAGAATTTATTTCTCTAGTTCAGATATCCTGATAACCATAATCAGTGTATAAAGTTTTGTAAGTTTCATCATCTTTCTTTTCTACTTTTATATTATGCTGTTTTTGAAGTTCAAAAGAAAAATCTTTGATATGCAAAAAATCATTTCTGAAATAATTTCACAAAAATTCTTGAGATAAACTTTGTGCTATTTGCGATTTTCCAATACCTTTTGGTCAGCTAATCAGAAAAAATGATATCTTTTGGCCTCAATTTAAAGAAAGATCCATATATTTTTTTAAAATATCTACATTTTGTGGGCTGATATTTGTCATAGAAATAATTTTTGTATAAACAATATATTGTTTATATTTTTTCCATCTAGTTTCAAACTTAAATTTAAAGATTTCAAAAAAACGGGGAAACGGTCAAATGGTAAAACGGGGAAGCAGTCAAATGGGGAAACGTTGTCTCGTTTGATCGTTGCTCCGTTGTAACGTTTTGTCGTTTTCCCATTGTGACGTTTAACCGTTTAGTCGTTTTTCTGTTTTCCTGTTATAAATTGTTCTCGTGTTATTGTTTTATCGTGTTATCGTTTTATCGTGTTATCGTTTTATCGTGTTATTGTTAAATTGTTGAATTGTTTTATTGTTGAATCGTTTTTCTATTGAATTTGTTTTTCTAATAATTAAAAGTAATGTTACTTTATTTTGTGTTAAGAATATATCATGAAAACATTGTTGATTATATTATTAATTGTAAGTTGAATTATATTTGTTTGATCTGTTTTGCTTATGTCACCAAAAGGATGATTAGGTTCTGCTATTGGAGGTATATGAGGTTCAGATGAATACTGAAGCAAAAAATCATTGGAATGAAAATTAAAAAAAATAGCACTTGTAACAAGTATAATTTTTGTAGTAATTTCTTTAATTTTACCCTATGTAAATTAAAATGATACTGTTTAAAGAAAAAAATACTTTAAAAAGGTACTTAAGGTACATTTTTTTTGTAACTTTAATATTGTGGACACTTACAACCATTTATGTAATTTACCAATATTTATGGGCATCATCCAAACAAGTAATCACTAAATGATGAACATTTGTAGAATGAATATTTGATACAACGTCCTTTTTACCTTATTTGAGCAACGATTGGCAAAGTAAATTTTATCAATGATTTATGTTTGATAAATGCTTAGATTTTGTGATTGATAAAAATGGTAGACCAGAATACAAAAATAAACTTTGTGATGTGACAACTAGAGACTACAAGACTTACCATGTAAGCATTAGCAGCTGAAACATACGATCTGACTGAGTACCACTGTCTATAGATGATATATTTTTTACATATGAGGAAATAATTAAAAAAAATGTATTTAAATTGCCATATCTAGAAAAATATTCAAATATTTCTGTAGAAATGGATGCATGAAAATTAAAAGTTACTTTCACCAATAGTTCTGAAGACAATACTCTTTTTTTCACAAATTATATACTACCAAAACATGCACTGCTATCACCAAATGTGGAAATGTATCAGCAGAGTTTTGCTATAGAGCCTGTTTACAACAATTGTGCAAAAATAAAATCTCAGTCTACTGATCAATACAGTCTAATATTTGATTTATCAGATTGTAAAGACACAAATTTATGATTTTATCAAATAAAAAACACTATTTCTTTTGATAACTTTAAAGAAAGCGTAAATCAAATGAATGGATCAATAATCGATGCTTATATTGGAGATGAAAATCTTAAATGATACCAAAATATAAATTTAGAGAGCAATAAACTTGTTACACTATTCTTCAACACAAAATCAGAAAAAATGACAGTAAGGCTAAGAAGATCTTTGTGATGACTGATTAATCATAATTTCTTTGACTCAAACAAAGATGAATATATGAAAAAATATGATAGAGATATATTTACACAATATTTGTCTACAGGCTCAAATATCGCTGATTTTGTCAATCGTATAAATGTTTGATGATGATTATCAAAACAAGAATTGATTGAAAGCGGTGTAAGTGAATTGACTGGTAATTTAAACTTTTCAAATAAAGAAAAAGCATTTGTATTTTATACAGAAAACACAAAACAAGACTTTACTTTAAAATTAAATTTTGAAAATACATATGAAAAAGTAGCTATACAACACAATAGTGGAGACTTATATTATCCTAGTTCATATAGTACAAAGACAAAATCTTTAACTTATTGAATTGCACCAAAACACAATAATCTAAATAAATGATTAAATAGTTATACAATATTATGATTTAATAAGGACAAAAAAGAACAAATAGGAAGCATAAATATATATAACTTATATAGAAATGAGGAAAATTTATGAATAAAAGAAAATCTAAAAATATTGTATTTTGACAATAGCTTGTCTAATTATGTAATAGCTAAATTAAAACAAATTTTTAAAGAATACGATGTTTCGGATAACTTTGTATATGAAAAAGTGGCAGATATAAATGAACTGGAATGAAGGCTTACAGCATGAGAATATGATGTTTTTGTAAATATTATTGATATGTGACTTACTACAGATATCTCTAAATTGTTTTCTGTAGAAAATCCAAAAATAAATCCTTCTCAATATATAAATGCTAGACTAATATCACTATTAAAACAATACAATGAATCAAAAAACAAATCTAAAATATCTGAAGAAATAAATAAAATATATGCTAATGACATGCCAATTGTAGTGTTATGAAGACAATATATCAAATTAAATCTAAAAGAATCTATGCTAAAAAAAATAGACATTGAAAACTTAAATATGTATGAATACAATCGAAGAGATGAAATTTATAAGAATCTTAGCTTAACTGAAAATATATACATAGACAAAGAAAAAGTAAAAGACCTAAGAAACTTTTGGGATTTTATAAAAAACCCTAACTAGTAATAAGTATAAAGTTGAAAGTATAAAGTTATAGAAAGTAAACTTTATAACTTGAAAACTTTATAACTTGAAAACTTTTAACATTATAACTATCTTTTATGCTTGGATTATCTGTAATAGAAATATTAAGTCTTGCGATAATATTATTAATATCAATCGGATTGCATGAATATGCACATGCATATGTTTCTTATAGACTGTGAGATCCTACACCAAAAATACAATGAAGACTTACAAGTAATCCTTTGAAACATATGGATCCTATATGATTCTTTATGATATTTTTGATATGATTTGGATGGTGAAAACCTGTTCAAGTAAATCCGATGTATTACAAAGATCCAGTAAAATGAGAACTAATTGTAGCATTAGCATGACCTGCGACAAACTTAATACTAGCAACAGGCTGAATAATACTATTACTAACCTTTTCAAAAATATTGGGAATGTGAATAAATGATATTTTTCTAAATAGTGGCAATAGTTTGATTATGTTCTTTGTGAAATTTTCTATGATAAACATAATACTTGCTATTTTTAACTTGATACCTATTCCTCCATTGGATGGGTTTAGGATAGTAAAAATGATATCTTATAGTTTTGCAAGTTTTGTAGAAAGATACACAACATATATTTCTATTTTCTTTTTGATAATAATACTTTGACCTGGTAGAGCTGGGGTGTGAAATTTTTTGTGGAGTGTAAGTAATAGTATATTCCAATTTATATTCACTATCTTTGCAAACATTTTTTATTAAGTTAAAAGTATAAAGTTTTCAAGTATAAAGTTAAAAAACTTGAACACTTTATAACATGAAAACTTTTTAACTTTTAAACTTAAAAATCATGATCGAAAAACTAAAATCTATAATACAACAATACGAACAACTTACAAATGATTCTATATCTCCAGAAGTTATTTGAAATCAAAAAGAATCTATTAGAATAAATAGAGAAATTTCCAATATGCAAGAAAAATATGATTTAGCTAAACAATATTTAAACTATTGGGGACAATTGGAGGAAGCAAAAAATATATTAGAAAGCGAAAATGATGAAGATATGCTGGAAATCGCAAAAGATCAAAAAAAAGAATCAGAGATAAAACTAGAAGAATTAGAATCAAAGATTAAGATAGCATTATTGCCAAGTGATCCAAATGATGATAAAAATATTTTTTTGGAAATCAGACCAGCTGCTGGATGAGATGAATCTGCTTTGTTTGGAGCAGAACTTTTGAGGATGTATTTGTCTTTTGCTCAAAAGAAATGATGGAGACCAGAAATTGTCGAAGAACAGCTTACAGATATATGATGAGTAAAATTTGTGATGGTAAAGATATTTTGAGAAAAAGTATATTCTATCATGAAATTTGAAAGTGGAGTACATAGAGTACAAAGAATTCCAGATACTGAATCTCAATGAAGAGTACATACTTCTACAGTAACTGTAGCCATAATGCCTGAAGTTGATGATGTAAGCGTAAATATAGACCCTAAAGACGTGGTTATGGACACATACGCATGATCTTCATCTGGTGGTCAAAATGCAAATAAAAATCAAACTGGAGTAAGACTACATCATAAGCCAAGTTGATTAATAGTAGATATTGGTGATAGTAAATCCCAACTGAAAAATAAAGAAAAAGCTCGAGAAGTTCTTAGGTCTAGATTGTATCAAATAGAATTGGACAAACAACAAAAAGAACAAAAAGATATAAGATGAAATCAAATATGAAATGGAGACAGATCGGAAAAAATCAGAACTTACAATTTTCCACAAGATAGAATAACAGATCACAGGATAAAACAATCTTGGTCAAACATACCTTGGATATTGGCATGAAATCTAGATGATATACTACATACTATGGTAGTAGAAAATCAAAATATACTTTTGGAAAAAATTGAGAGACAGGGTTAGTAAAAAGTTAAAAGTTATCAAGTTTAAAATTTTTTTCGGCAAATAAGACTGTCTGCTATCAAGTATAGCTGTAATGATTAAATAAATAAATTTTCTATATATTAAAAAATGTAAGGAATGCTCGCGAGCATTCCCTACATAAAAAAATGCTTTGATGTAAGAATAAATACTACATCTCGGTCTATCTCGTATTAATAGCCGGCTGAATAGCAGGAAAACTACCGCTATTAAAATGAGTCACAGCGAAATAACAAGAATAGATTTCTAGAAAAATAAAAAAAGGAAGACAGTGTCCTCCTTTTTTTTCATATTTTATAATAATTAACTTTATCACTTGAAAACTTGATACTTGATAACTTATTTTATTCTTCGTCCATTCCTTTAACTTTTCCAGATCTTTCATCTATAATTTGTTTTGAAATATTTTCTGGAACTCTTTCGTAGCTACCAAACTCCATAGAGAAACTTGCTCTACCTTGTGTATTTGATCTAAGATCTGTAGCATATCAAAACATCTCTGATAAAGGAACTTTACATTTAATAACAGTTGCATTACCTCTTTGTTCTTGTCATTGGATCATACCTCTTCTAGAAGACAGATCTCCCATAACATCTCAAACATAATCTTCAGGTGTAGTTACTTCAACATTCATAATTGGTTCTAATATACAAGCTTGTGCTTCTGGTTTTGTAAATGCAGTTTTAAATGCTTTGAATGTAGCTATTTTAAACGCTATTTCAGATGAATCCACATCATGATAAGATCCAAAAGTAGGAACTACCTTAAGATTTATGATAGGATATCATGCTAATATACCTTGTGCCATAGTTTCTTTTGCACCCTTATCAATAGCTGGGATGAATTCATTTGGTATAACTCATCATTTAATTTCTGATACAAATTCATAATTTTTGTCAGCTATTTTTTCAAGTCTAAGAACAACATGCCCATATTGACCTCTACCTCCTGTTTGTCTTTTGAACACTCATTCTCATTCCACTTTATCAGCCATAATTGTTTCTCTATATGCTACTTGTGGTTTACCAGTATTTACTTCTACTTTATGCTCTCTTCTTAATCTATCTACTATAATATCTAAATGTAACTCTCCCATACCAGCAATAATTGTTTGCCCGCTTTCTTCATCAGAATGAGCTCTAAATGATGGGTCTTCATACATCAATTTTGCCAAAGCTAATCATAATTTTTCTTGATCATTTTTGGTTTTTGGTTCGATAGATATATTTATAACTGGTTCTGGAAACTCCATTTTTTCAAGGACTATTGGATGTTTCATATCACATAATGTATGTCATGTCCTAGTATCTTTTAATCATAAGAAAGCACATATATGTCATGCACTTATTTCTCAAATTTCTTCTCTTTTATTTGCATGCATCAAAAGTAATCTTCATACTCTTTCTTTTTGACCTGTAATAGGATTTAATAAAGAGTCACCAGATTTGATTGTACCAGAATAAACTCTAACAAAAGTCAAAGTACCAACAAACGGATCTGACATTATTTTAAATGCTATAGCTGAAACTGGTTCATCTATTGATGGTTTTCTTTCAATTTTTTTGTCTTCATGATCTGGATCTATACCGTGCATAGCTCATCTATCCAATGGATTAGGTAAATATTTTACCACATAATCCAATGCTAACTGAACTCATGAATTTTTTAGAGCTGTACCACAAAGTATAGGATATAATTCATTGTTTATAGTACCTTTTCTAATAGCTCTGATAATTAAGTCATTTGATATTTCAGCTCATTCTAAAAATTTATCAGCCAACTCGTCATCAAACATTGTAGCAGCATCTATCATCTGTTCTCTATACTCCTCTGCTTTTGCTTTCATTTCTTCTGGTATTTCATTTTCTACTACCTTATTTCACATTTCTCATTCAAATGTGTACATTTTCATGTGCAACAAATCTACAATACCTTTGAAGTCAGAAGCTTGACCATATGGTAATTGACAAACTACTCATTTGTCTGTAAGTTTTGTCTTTATACTTTCTACTGACATATAAAAATCAGCACCCATTTTGTCCATTTTGTTTACAAATGCCATCCTAGGAACTCAATATTTATCTGCTTGTCTCCAAACTGTTTCTGATTGTGGCTCTACTCATTGAGATCCATCAAAAACTGCTATAGCTCCATCCAAAACTCTCAAAGATCTTTCTACTTCGATAGTAAAATCTACGTGTCCTGGAGTATCAATTACATTGATATGGTGATTGTCCCAAAAACATGTTGTAGCTGCAGATGTAATAGTAATTCATCTTTCTTTTTCTTGTTCCATCCAATCCATATCTGCTGCTCAATCATGAGTCTCTCAGATTTTGTGTTTTTTACCAGTATAATAAAGGATTCTCTCTGTAAATGTAGTCTTACCAGCATCGATGTGTGCCATGATACCAATGTTCCTTACCCTATCCAAGGGTGTTACTTGTGCCATCTTTTCAAAAAGTAAAATATTAAAAAATGCAATAATATTTGCAATATTGTGTATTCTTATAGTGAATAGCAAAGGGTTTTCAAGTTATTTTTCGATAAAAAATAGTTTGACATTTTTTAGATAATCCCTATAAGATGTAAATAATTAACAAAATCTAAAAAAAATGTATTATGAAAGAAGAACTTGGCGTAGAATTTATCCCCCCAATAGAGATTGGAGGAACATTACAAAACAAAATTATCTTTTTGTTAGAAAAAAAAACTGGAATTAGATTTGTAAAAACTGTTAGTGAATTCCAAGAACCTACAGGAATACCTAACATCTGGCTATGGAACAAAATCTCTGATCCAGACTTAAATCCAAATGATTATTTGAGAATAGAAGATGAGAGTCTAGAGTTGAAATGGCTGATGACAAAATGCTTTGGAATCTTAAGTATAGAAGAAATACTTAAACCAAAAGAAGCAGAAGAAGATGATGATGTGTTTGAAGAAAAAATTGTATTTAATCCAAATGCAATAAAGTTAAAAGAAGTCATCAAAAAATTTAGGACAGAGAACTGTTTGAACAAATCAAACAAAAGTGTCTGTCACAAAAGACACTTCTTTGTGGGGGTTGGGGTTTATAAAAGTTATTTTGGAATCCACATTCTACTTTATCCTGAATTCACCAACGAACAAAAGGATAAAAAAGAGGAAAGCCATATTTCAATAGTAAAAGATGCGATCTATCAAAAGCATCTAAAGTGGCTCAAGAAAAATCCAAAATCAACTAAAAAACAAAAAACTCAGGAAAAGTCACGAATAATGACTGAGTACAGCAAAGAATTAGGGCGACTTATATTTAGTATGCCTTAAAACAATATTTAAAAATCCGGGACTGAAATCAGTTCCGAATTTTTTGTATATGATTATTTATAAGTACTTTTTTAGATAACTGATTTTACTACTATAGAATTATTTATTACTTCATGATCGACATTATTTATTATCTCTTTTTTGTTTGGAAAATCGTTTGTGTCTTTTATTATTCTAAGGGTATTTGAAAGATCTCATAGTCAAGAAGTATTAGATAAATCAAGTTTTCATAATTCATCTAATTTAGCTATTACAGGATCTAGTTTTTGCAGAAATTTATCTTGTTCTGATTGATCAAGCTGTATATTTGATAATTTTTGCAAGTGTTCTAGTTGCTGTTGTGTCAGATGAATCATTTGTTTAAACTTAAAAGTAAAGGTTGCAATAGGTTGCAATAGGTTGAAATAGGTTTCAATGGGTTGCAATAGGTTGCAATAGGTTGAAATAGGTTTCAATGGGTTGCAATGGGTTGCAAGGGTTTCAAAGAGCATGGCCCTTACAACTTTGTAGCCTTTGCAACTTTTGTAACCCTTGTAACTTTGCAACTTTGTAACCTTTGCAACTTTCCACTATTTCACAACTAAATTAATTTTTCCTTCTATGGTAGGCTTGTCAGAATAAGATACTGATACTGATATAGAATAGTCTCATGGAGCATTATATATCTGTGAAGTACTAGTACATTCTCTTCATTTACACTCTAATGTATTTCAATTACCAAAAGTCCATATTATCTTCTCTGGTAATCAACTTATATTAAGTGACATATCTACTTTTTCTCAAACATTTGCAATTTGTGCTGGATGAGAATCAAGTGTAATATCCAATGTGACAGTTGGTTTTTTTACAGATATCATAGTTCACTGCCCTACCAACAACTCGCGACCTTTTTTGGTCTTTACAGTCACTGTAGGATAAAATACTCCATTTTCCTTGTCAAAATCATAAGTATATGTATGATTTATTATAGATTGAGATAAGTTTGGTTTTAATGTTCAGTCCCCAAAATCCCAAGAAAAATAAACTATTTCATCTTGAGGATCAGTAATGGTGGTAGTAGAAGCATCAAATTTAACTGAAAATGGTGATGTACCAACTGTGTCTGGACTAACCAAAAGTTTTCATATTATATCATCTCTTTTTACCATTACCTTTATTTCTTTTTCTGTAGTCACATCACGATTTGGATCGTTTACAACTATCTTTATATTGTAGTCCTTACTAGAATCTATCGTGGTCTGAAAAGAATTATTGGTAGAAACAATAGGAGAACCGTCTACAAAAACTTGTGCTCTGGCTGTAGCCAAAGAAGGTATAATATTTGTGATATCTATTTTTAATATGGTAGGTATCTCACTTATCTGTATTTCCTCTAAATTATCTAATTTTTGAAAATTAGGCTTTGTGGGAGTCTTGATAGATAAATCGTAAAATATTTGAAACTGGGAACCACCAACTTCTATATTGTCGCTTTCTGCAGTGCCTTGTTTTCATTCCTGAGTAACAAATACCAACTGTACACTATAAACCCCATTTCATGGAAAGGTATATTTTATTGTTGGGTTTTTGGAATTTATGGTATCTATCTTTTTGTTTGTTTGTTTGTCTATTATATTAAATACATATTCTGATATATTTGGTCCAATGTCATAAAACTCTGCTGAAATATTGTACTCTGTATTACTGATTGCAGTATAATTTAGATATGCTACAGGTACATCTGATTGTTCTACTCTAATAGGGAATATGTAAATATAATTATTTAAAGATGGAAATCTAACTGCTACACTATAAACACCAGCCCCAGTATACACATGAGTATAAATTGTAAAATCTGATTTATCAGAAACTCAATCTCAATCAGCATCCCAACTTATTTTATATTCAGATAATTGAAATTCTCTAAATATATCTGAAGCATCATATGTGATATTTACAGGATTTGTACCAACTATCATCTCATTATTTCAAAATTTTATATCTCATTTGTTTGATTTTAAACTTACTTCCGATCTAATTATCATATCACCAACCGTTACGTCTTGGGACAACTGCTCTGACGTCTGAGAATTTACATAATTTATTTTTAATTTAATAGGATATGTTCATTTTTTTTGATAAAAACATGCTCAGACAAATTTTGTTCAATTTATTTGTAAAGTTTGTCAATTTCAACAATCTAAAATCACTCAAACATTTTGTGCATTTCACAATCTAGGAACAATTTGTTTGTTGAATAAATTAGAATTTAATTCAAAAGTGATGTTTGCAGGGGCTATCACAACCAATCTAGGATCTGAACCAATAGCTACAGCGTCATTTTTGAGTATCAAACGAGAAAGCAATAATTGATTTGGATCCAAAGAACTACCAACTTCTATATCTTTGAGAATATTTAATGTCCTAGATCACAAAATCAAAGTAGCTATAAGTATGATAAATCACAAAATAACACCAAAAATATAAGGGATTTTGGATTTATTTTTGACTGTAGTAAGTCTATAAAAATTGACTATCAGCATACCCAAAGATGCAAAAAATAATAATCAAAAGAATATAATTGCAAAAACTTGCAAAAGCTGAGTGGCTGCAGCTGGCGCTATACCAATACTTGAGAGTTGACTAGGATTTTGTATCAAATAATAAAAAACCGCTGCCAATCATCATATCAAAAATGTAAATATAATACCACATCAAATCATAATACCTCAAAAAGATATTTTCTTTTGTGTCTTTTGTTCTTTTACTTGTACATTTTTGTTTATTTGTACTTGTTTTTCTCATGAAATATCAGTAGCTAGCATAGCTAATGTTTGTTTGTTTTGAGTATATAAGTCACTAAGTTTTTGCATTTGTTCTTGAACTTGTTGTTTTTGTTCTACATTTAATTGATTGTTTTGATACAAATCTTTTAGTTGTTGGTATTTTAATTGTATTTGTTCTTGTTGTGACAAAAGCTGTTGTTTTTGTTGCTCTAATGTATTTTGAGGAGTGCTTTTTGGATTTGAAGTACTTGGATTTGTTTGATTTTGTGTATTTCAAAAACTTTGTCCTTGTGATGGATTTCAAGGGGTATTGTTTGGATTGATTGTGTTATTTGGATTATTTTGTACATTACCTGTTTGGAAAAATGGATCTGTCATTATGTTTTTGTTAGATTAATAAAATAGTGAAAAAATACAAAAAACTAATTTTCTTTTGTTTCTTTTTCTAAAAAGTCTAAAACATTTCACACCTCTTTGTAATTATTTTTTATAACATCAAAAGATTCTTTAGACATATATTCGCTATACATATGAGACATCATGTTTCTAATGTCTAAAAAACTATAAAACAAATCCAAATCTTGTATGATTCAGATTTTGTACATTTCTTTGAAAATATCTTTTGGGTTTGGTGAAAAACTTACTCATTTGTACAATAAATATATTTTACAAGTTTTCCATAGCAATTCTATATTGTATTCAAATCTTTGAAAAACCCCATCTTTTTCTAGATCAGATAGTTTTTTTAGTCATAAAGCATCACTCAATGTTTTGTACGCTTTTTTTGATAGTTGTATTTGATTTTTTAATTTTATTAAGTCCACTTTATTGTCTTTTTAAGTGCTAAATCCTTGAATATTTGATTGTCAATTCTACTAAAATCAACAAAGTCTATGACAAATGGAAGATTATTTAATTCTCTTTTTATTTTTAGTAAGTTGAGGTACGGGATTTTATTTTTTCATATAATTCAAATATCATAATCCGAATTCTCTTTGTCTTTTCAATTAACACGACTTCAAAACAAAAAAACAGTATAATCTTTGAAATTATCTAAATTTTGTTTTAATATATATATTATTTGATCTTTTGCTTTTGATGAGTATGTCATTTTAATTTTTTTAAAATCAATTTTTATAAAAAAACCAGTAACTTGTTATTTTCTATAGTTTTATGACAATAATTCAAGTTTTTTTAGACATTTATATGATAGAAATTATAGGATTGGTCTAAAATACAATGACTTTCAACAATACTACAACACAAAAAACAAAAAAGGCAAATGATTTTTGGTTATACCGAACCGCATTAGAAACCTGCCTGCGGTATGCAGGTCTACCTTTCGGTAGGCAGGGGTTAATCAAAACAAAATTACCCCCAACTATCCCGATAGATCGGGAAGAACATTACCGCAGTGCTGCGGCACAGGCTTTCCCCCAAGGGAAGAATTTAATACTCTGTCTCCCTCCTTTTGCAAAGGGAGTTGTTCGCGAATCTAGTGGGATTTGTGTGTATCTAACCCCGGGGTCTTTCGACCCCGGGGTTTTTAAGGAGGATAAAAATTTCCCTCCTTTTGCAGGCGCGAATTCGAATTCGCGCCTACATTGATTATGGAGATATATTGTTGGGCTAGTGGGATTTTAAAAAATCCTCCTTCCCTTCGGGCATCCTCCTTTGAAAAAGGAGGACAAAAAAATTGTATCTGAAATAGAAATTTGACTTTTAAATAAAAATTTGACTTTTAGTAAAAAATACATAATATTTCCCTTAAACTATTTTATCCTTTATTCCAACAGAAAATCATTAAAGCAAAAAAAGCACTACTTGAATCTAAGATCCTTGAAACAAGCAATTTTCATAA
>CAZSQL010000007.1:12464-13808 GCA_964609035.1 uncultured Candidatus Peribacteria bacterium | reverse complement strand
TCATGCGCGAATTCGAATTCGCGCCTACATTGATTATGTAGATATATTGTTGGGCTAGTGGGATTTTAAAAAATCCTCCTATCCCGTCCTTTCATGACGGGAAGAACAACCTCCTTTGAAAAAGGAGGACAAAAAAATTGTATTTGACACTGAATATTACAAAATCACATAAAGATTTTCACTTAAGGATGGATCAAATCGAATAAAGAAAACATATAATATTGCATAAGAAGCATCATTTCAAAAAAAACATTAAAATAGCCTCGAAAATTTGACAAAAAAAAAATTCTGATTAAAATTAAGTAAGTAAATTGAGAAATTTTTAAATTTAACTACTTAAATTGCAAAAAATGAAAAACATCAACATCAAATTATTTATAGTATTTTTGGCTGGGATACTCTTCTCTGCTATCACTGTATTTGCAGCGACAATAAATGTGTCGACTAATTTTACTAGCAATGCGGTACAGCATCTACAAAGCTTAGTGATAAAAGATGCGCTATGAACAATAAAGGCAATAATAAATGGTAATGACAATAATATTTTAACATTACAATGAGATGGCCATATATTGTGAAATTTAGGTATTGGCACATATCCAGACAGTAATATTAAAGTGGATATAAAATGATCTTTAAGAACTAGTAACTATGGATGAAACAACTGAATTGGTATTTGGACAGATCCAACATCTGATAATCTTCATGTCTTATACTGATGGTGAAATGGAATGAACTGGGAAATATGAGCATCATATTTGATGTGATGAAATAACATGTTTTCTATTTGAACAAATACAAACAACCCAATCTGAATATTTACAAACAACAATCAAGCTATACACATAGGAACAGATTGAAATGTATGAATAGGAAATTTTCCTTCACAAAGATTGGACGTAAATGGTACTTGAAAATTTTCAAATGCTGTAATAGCATCCAAGTTTTGTGATAGCAACTGAACTACCTGTAGTGATGTAGCATCAATGATTGGATGATGATGAACATCTTTATGGAGTACTTGAACAGCTGATAGCATATATTATAACAATGGTAATGTTGGTGTAGGGACAACAACACCAAACAACGCCCTAGATGTGAGCTGAAATGTGTTAATTTTAGGAAACTGACAACCATTAACAATAACAAACAGAGCAAATCAAAATCCAACATCATTATCTTTTAAAACATTAGATAATAATCTAAGTGATATTTTAGTTTGGAGTTTAGAATTAGATGCACCTTGATTCTCTATAAAAAATAATACTCAAAATAGAACTGAAGTATTTATTTCTACAGGTGGAAATGTCGGTATAGGAACAAACGATCCTGATCAAAAATTAG
>CAZSQL010000007.1:0-12364 GCA_964609035.1 uncultured Candidatus Peribacteria bacterium | reverse complement strand
TAAATGGTAACTTCTCTGTGTGAACACCAAATACATCTCAATTAACAATTGATAATTCATCATTATCCAGCAATTTGAAATCCACAGAAAGATTAGAATTATATACTAATAATTCACGTAGAGTAACTATAAACAAATCTGGTTATGTTGGTATTTGAGAAAACAATCCAAGGGCAAACTTACATTTAAGTGGATCTTTGATTGCACTATCTAGTGTAGAGACTAGAGCCTACGGATCATGATCTAGTGTAGTATATTTGCCAAGATTAGTTACTTCACAAACAGGCAATACTCCATTAGATTCAGATTCTATTCGATATATATCTTGTCTTAGTGGAAACTTGTGAAGTGTGTTATTTGGATTTACAGGACAAAATAATAATCATTATTTTATAATGTGGGCTTGAGTATGATGAACACTTACATATCACCTAAAAGCATGAGAAACCGCTAAAGTAGATAACCAACTTTCATGACATTGCGTATCTTCATATATACGAAGTCAAGAATATGGTAAACACCCACCTGCGCCAACATCCCCTTTTCAATTACCAAATTTAGTGAACTTTTGAAATGTTTTTTCTAGTATACTTTAATAACGGGTAGAAGAATAAATTATTGTGTAAATATTATATCAAAAAAAATAGCAAAATATTATATATTCAAGCGATATTTTGCTTTTTTGATATTATTTTTTATTGAATTTATCTAATTTATAATTAAAATGAATTAAGCCCAAACAAAAAAAAATGTCAAACTAAAAAAAAATTAATATGAAAACAAAAATTACAGCTTTACTTTTTGTATTTGTCTGTCTAACAGGATTTTCTCAGACAGAACAATTGTATTTGGAACAATCAATACCAGATCACAGTCAGTTCTTTTATTGCCAAAACTTCACTAATGAAGTAATTGTATATAAACCGAATGGTGAAAATGGTGCCTGGTATTCAAATCAAAGCGGATATATTATGAATCAAGACAGTATAGTGATAACTCCATCCAACCAAGGATACTGGGAATGGGATGGTGTTAACGGAATGATTCAGTTCTATGTGTACTTTGTTGCGATTGCTCCAAGTGAATCATGGGTATATACGGATACTCTGAAATGTACGGAAGGGAGTCTGCTGCTAGATGCGCAGACAAACCATCAGCCGGACTTTTCTTATGAATGGAATACCGGTGCTACCTCAAGGTTCTTGACTGTAACAACACCTGGAAACTATCTTGTGACTGTTACTGGTGTCTGTGGCGTGGCTAATGATGCCATACAAGTCATAAATCACCCAATTCCACAACCAAATCTAGGTCCAGACATGACTAATGTTTGTAGCTGGGATCATAAAGTATTAGATCCTGGTCCATTTACTAGTTATAACTGGTCAACTGGAGAATCTACGTCTACTATTACGATTTCTCAAACTGGAGAATATTCTGTAATCGTAACAGATTCAAATGGATGCATTGGTTATGATACCATAAATATTCAATACTATGTAAATCCTGGTATTGAAATACTTATGGTCACCATTGATACAATCAATGGCAATAACAAGATTGTATGGGATACAGATGTCCCCGACTTCCAAAATCATTATGTAAAAATCTTTAGGAATGGAGTAACAAACGACATGAATCTGATAGAAAGTGTACCTTACATACAGGGGACTTATACAGACAATGTCAATTCATTTCAGAGAACTTGGCGGTATGCAATTACTGCCAATGATGATTGTGGCAACAACTCTCCAATGTCTCCTTACCACGAAAGCATGAAGATATCTCTGCTAGGTATGGTAGGAAATGGCGTTCAAGTCTCTTGGACTCCATACATTATAGAAGGAGCAAAATCTGTAAATACTTACAGGATCTATTCTGTAGGAGGATTTGGATCCGCCTGGTCTGCAACAGAAATTGATGCGGTCCCGGGTACACAAACTACCTATGACTTACCAGCAAGCAATGATTCACTGTATGTAGTAGGTGCAGAGATACAAGGAGCAAAAAACACTTCTTCTTTAGCACTATCTGTCATACAAAATCCAATTATGACAAATATCCAAAACATAGAACTAGAAGATGTAAAGTTTGCTTTATATCCCAATCCTAGTTCTGGTATAGTGTCTATAAATGGGATTGGATTGTTGCAAGTGAGCAATTCCCTTGGTCAAATCATTCTCTATCAGAATGTGACCGGAATTGTGAACTTAAACTTAAAAAGTGGTGTGTATTATGTGATATTCACAGATCAACACAATACCACAACTACCCAAACAGTAATAATTCAGTAAGCTAAGTTTTTGGGCTGACTTAACAAACTGATATTACTATACTTCAAGCTCTCATTCCAAATTGGATTTGAGGGCTTTTTTTATGCTAAACTTCTTTGAGAATTTGTACTTCTATTAGCAGAATTGTTTTATTGGAAATTAGTATATCTAACATTAAAATATGACAAAATAGATTTTTTATACGATAAGAAAAAAGCTGCTAATTTAGCAGCTTTTTTATAATAAGTTTTTACTTTAATTTTCTAATTTTAAAGCAAACGTTTTGAAATCTACTAGATCTTCTGCGGCTACAGATAATTCTTGAGACATAAGAAATTTATAAATGTCTCTTGTTATCATATAGTTCACCTTCTCAATAGAAGGCAGACCAATTTTTTGGGTTGGAATTATTCTGGAGTACTGATACTCTTTGATGAATATTTCATCGTCATCCAAACGCTCAATTGAAACATGAGCAGGATAATAGTTTTCATCCTGTAATCCGTCCCATTTAAAGAGAATTGTGGGCTCAAAAATTACTGAAGAAGCATTTTGCGCAATCCCTTTTTGGTTTGCAATTATTGCAATTAGGATAGACACGATAAGATACACCAAAATTGGTGTGTTTTTTTTGATCTTTGTTTTCATTTTTTTATTTTTTTAGGTTTGGGATTATTTTAAATATTTTATAACAAATGTCAACACTTTTTTTGTTTTTTTATTTAGTGTTTTTTACTGGGATAAACTATGATTATATATGCAAAAATCAAAAACGCAAGTACATTTTGATTTTGCTAGTCACTTTTTTGACAAAAAAACTCTTTTTGGATATAATTTAGCAAGGAAATTTTTTATCAAAAAATCACCAAAATGAAAAAGAGAATTATTTATATCTTGTCTGCTATATTTCTAAGTCTAGGACTTAGTGCTTTTGCACAAACGATATTCAATATAGATGATGAGTTTTTTATACAAACAGGACTTTTGACATGAAATTACTCTCCACTACATTTTAATTTTAGTGGAAATGATTTTGATGGTATAATGTTTTGGTGAACAGGATTAAATCAAACATGACAATTACAGATGTGATGAGTTACCATAAACTGTAACAAACAAATAAATGGACTTTATCTAAATACAGCTAGAGGAAACAGGATGCGACCATTGGATCAAAATACTTTGGCAATATTGAGCTGAAGTAGTAGTTTTGTGGGATATGGAGATATCTCATTTACTGGTGGATTTTTTACTGAGTGTACTGGAGGATGAATAGATACTGGATCAATATATGGATATATCAAACATACATACGAATGAGTAGATTATGAAATGTGGGCTTGAATAAATTATAATTTTCCTTCATGAAACCCTATCGCTACTTGGTCTGGAAGTTTAAAACGCATTACAGTACCAAACAACACAGCTGCCGGATATATTTTTGACAATCATGGATGAACAGCAAAAGTATATTCCAATATGGAATTGTATGGTGATGCAATATTTACTTGAAATGAAGTAGTATACGTAGATCCATTTTATGTAAGTACATGAAATCGGGTAAAAATCAGCGTATTTAGCAATAAAAGCGCTCAATTTGAAATAACATGAGATGTGGTATGAACATTTGTTTGAACATTAAATGCATGAGTATACAATGACATAGATGTACAGCTTGTTAATTTATTGAATCAAAAAGATTTAGTTGTGACAATAAGTACTGGCTCTGAGTCAGTAGCAAAAAATTTATCATTGATAATACAAGACACTACCCCACCTTCTGTCAGCTTACTTTCTCCAGCAAACTGAACAATAATAAACTGAAATACTGTAGTTTTAGCTTGGACTGGAAGTGATAATATGTGAATCAGTCACTACTCTCTTTATGCTAGTGGAGCCGGAGCACAATATGGATGGTCAATAATAAACAATACATTAAATAGTTTAAGCTTGTGACCTATAATAAATGGAACATATACTTGGTATATAATAGCAACTGACTATGGAAACAATACATGACAAACAGCAACTTGGACATTTACGATATCAGGGAATATTTTATGACCAACACTTATAAGTCCAATATCATGAGCAAATATAAACATATGAGAACTAAATTTATTGTGGAATCAATTGTATAGTGTAAATAGTGGATATACTCGACAAATATCTAGCAACAATACATTTAGTAATATTGTGGCTAGTGGAAGTACCAATTCCACTTGAGTAACTATTGTACATCATCCAGACTTTATGACATGAACATTTTATTGGAGAGTGATAGACAAAAAAACAGCATGAGTATCAGAGCATAGGACTCTAAATATAATTGATTTGATGAGTGGTGTAGATACAAAAGTAGAACAATTCAATTTTAATACAATAACTGGGGCAGCTTTATCACAAGTATATTCGTCTAATACTTGAATAATAACTTGACTGACAAACAATGTATCTGTGCTAGCAAGATTGGAAAATAATGTATGAGCATTATTTGTAAATAATATAATGGTATGAACTCAATACTTGGTAAAAAACAATGACCAAATACGCATAGAACTAATATCTAGCAATAATTATAACACTTGAGTCTCAGCTAAATTGATTGTGGGCACTGGAAATAGTTTGATGTCTGGTAAATTTGAAGTATATACTTCCACATGAGTATGAATAAATACATGAACATGGAACATCCCTTATGCACTCAGAATACAAGCAATATTATTTGTAGATAGTATAGCAGAAATGTACAAACATAATCCACAAAAATTTGCACAGTTTTTGACAACATTTAAAGCTATACTAAAAGATAGATCAGACTTGTTGGCTAATTCTATATTACAGACAACAAATCCTCAAGAAAAAGCGTTTTTGATAATGCAAAAAGATAGTATTGATTATTTAATGTTTGTGGTAAATGAATATATAAACAATATAGATTATAGTCAGTCTACAACTTACATAGCACCAAATGGAAAAAAATATCTAGTCCGTTTTGATGACAATAGATTTGCTTATACTTCTCCAAATTTCATATATCCTAAATACTTCCCTACACGAGAACTATTTAAAAGACATATAGATATAAATAATCCATGAAATTATTATGATGGTATTAGCGGAGATACCATAACTGCTCCAAATGGAAAAAAATATACAATACATACAGAAAATGGTAAATGGACATCACACAATATGCTTCACAAAAAATATTTTGATACTAGGGATCAAATTATAGAACATATTGTGATAAACAATCCTTCAAGTACATGGGATCACAATATAGACACTAGTTTTACTCCAATAGTTTTTGTGGCTCCAAATGAGAAAAGTTATACTATATTTAAAACTGCATCCACTGGTAACAATCCAAACAAATATTCATCATTTATGTTTGTGACGCCAAAATATTTCTCTAGTCTGGAATCAGCAAAAAATCATATAAACAGTAATAATAAATAATTAGTATATTGGTAATTGGTTAGTGGTTAGTAGTTAGTAGTGTATTTATTAGCTATTGGCTATTAGCTATTGGCTAAAAATTGCGCACTGTAATTTAAGCTTGTATTTTGAATACTTTTTTTTAGAAATAATTTTCATGTAAAACAAAAAAAGAAAAAAAATGGAAACAAAAAAAGAAATCAAAGTGATGGATGCATTTTGTCCACACTGTAAAAAAAGTTTTATCGAAAATGGGGTGATAGTAAATCATTTCAATAAAGATGATAATAGCTATAAAGTCTTGGCGACTATGACACCAGGTCATTATGGCAAAAAGATAATTGATAATAAAGAAAACTCTATAAAAGTATTGGAAAATAATGAATTGGTAATTTTCTTCTGTCAACATTGCCACAAAGAATTAAATCTTAATGACGAAAAAACTATATTTCAAATGGACATTCTGACTGAATATAGAGAAGAAATGAAAGTTTTTAGATCTGCTATGTATGGCGAAGAATTCACTGTAATAATAGATGATAAAAACTTTTATAATTATGGTCGTGACTCGAAAAAAGAGTTTATCGACCAAATATTAGAACATTATAATTTGAAAGAAACGTTTCTTCCATAATATAATAGACAACATTATACAAAAAAATCTCACTAAGAATGATTGGTGGGATTTTTTATAATGCATTTTTTTTATATAGTGGACCTTATTTATAGCAAAACGCCAATAAAATAAGCCTACATTGATTGGGGGATTATTTTTCTGTCTCCCTTTCTTAAAGGGAGCTGTATCTGCGGAGCTAGTGGGATTTGAGAAAAAATCCTCCTTCCCTTCGGGCATCCTCCTTTGAAAAAGGAGGACAAAAATTTCCCTCCTATTGCAGGCGCGTTGTCATTGCGCGAATGTAATGAGTCCACGACACGTCGGGAAGCCTGCGAAGCAATCTGTACTCGCGCCTACATTGATTGGATGTTTCGTTTTCTGTCTCCCTTTCGTAAAGGGAGCCGCATCTGTGGAGCTAGTGGGATTTAAAAAACTCAGAACCTTTTAATAAAAAACGAAAAATGTCAAATCATTTGAGATAATTTTTTGTGATAATTTGACCAAAACTAGTCATATAGATACAATTAGAATAAGGTAAATTTTAATATCTATTGTTGATGCAATGAAGAACTTACACAAAAAAATTCATTTAATATTTTTAACTGCTATCGTACTAGTTGGTCTGTTTTTGATGTTTTGAAATATCAAACAAGTAAAAGCTTATATACGGAACTTAAATCGATGAGCATGAATAACTTGGGATAATAGTAATTTTTTGAATCAAGATTTTTGGAACAGCAACCCAACAGATGAAGATATAATTTATGCTACATTTTGAAGAGTATGAAATCAAGAGACGATATACAATCTAAATCGGGATGGTTTTGATTTAGCGACAGATTGTCATGACATAAGAGTAGTATACACATGAGATTTACAACTAAATAATTTAGAAGATAATACAATATATGTACTAACATGAGACTATAATATTATAAGTACATGAATAAACATTAGTTCAGCTAATTGTGTTGCAATAATTAGTAATAGTCCAAACTGAACAACCTTACAAAGTACAACACAATTGGATTATATGATAGAAATAACGAAGAGCGAACACACAATAATTGATAATATTTCTATAAATGGTACATGATGACTATTAGCATGATCTCATGATGCAAACAATTATGGTATAAAAATGACTAACGGGTGAAACAGAAGCACAATAAACAATGTGAATATTTTTAATAATAGTATTGACGGATTGAGTATTACTTGAAACTCACATTATAATACAATAAATCATATAAATACATATAATAATTGTAGCAATGGTATCAGTCTTCATTTTTCAAGTAGAAACGTGATAAACAATCTAAAATCATACAACAATTCACGAATATGAGTACAAATTCGCAACAGTTCTATGAATACTATAAACAACTCACAAATATTTAAAAATAATTCGGCTGGTATTGATTTATATTACTCAAATAATATTACAATAAATAATAGTCAAATATATAGTAATAATTTGTGAGTATATTTAAGGCTGACTACAAATAGCAAACTAAACAACACATACCTATATAGAAATACACAATGAACATCAGACTTATACTTAGACGGTGATTCTACTAATAATAAATTTTATGGTCACAATATACGAAGAATATGATGAACAATAGGAAACATAACCCCATGATCTCATGCAGATCTACCAGACTTAAACTGGCAAGACGGAGGACGATCGTCCCCTCAAGACTATGAACACTATTTTGAGATATGGGATTTTGCTACAAATCCTAGAAATTATGAATCAAAATTTCTATATCCATGGGAAACTTCTTATGAAATAGATCAAAATATAAATGCAAATTATAAATACACAACAACTGAAAAATATAGTTATGGTAGTTGAATCTTTACGCAAACACAACCTGTAAGATATTTATGAGAAGCTGTTTTAAAAACACGATGAACATGAACATATAATACGAGTAACTATATTGGTTCAAATGTACCAAAAATAAGTGGAGACTTTTCTGGAATGCCATGGCTACCTTGGGGCACTAGTATCACTTGATTTGAAGTACTTGCAAAGACAGTTCCATTCAATTCTTTGATTGATTATTATAATGTATTTGGAAATATCACATCTCATGTCTATTGAGAAATTATAGAAATGACAACTTGAGTATTTTTAGAAACTTGAGTTGGGTCAAAAAAAATTATCCCTCAAATATGGTGAGAAGATTATTACGCCACACATTGGCAAAAAACAACCCAAATCAAATGTGGATGAGTGTGAAAAGTGAGTGTAGAAGGATGGGAAGAGTGTGATCTTTGAACATGAAATGGAACAAATTCAGCTTGTTCTGAAATTTGTACTTGGAATATCCCAAGTTGTGAAATGCAAGTAAACAATAATATAATATCATCATGAAATTTTGCTATAGTCACCTTAACATTTCCTTCTACTTGATGGATATTGGCATCATGATTAGATCTATGAACATGAATGCATAATCCCTGATTAAATTGGAATAACCCAAGTTCTCGAATAGATAATGAATTTCTAAAAGATTATTCTCGAACAATTGACAGTCTAGAATATTTAATATGATCTAATTATGCATGAATATGAATATATAATTTAAGCTTGAATGTTTATAACCCTTTGAATACATGAATATTTCATACCTGTACTGAACAAGTCCAGGTAATAGACCCTTGTCAATTATCTGCAGAACCAAATCCAGTATATGTAAATCAACCAATAAATTTTAATATGTGAGTAAATTTTACTGGAGAAGAATTTCTACAATTGATCTTGTGAGATTGAAATGTCTGGAACATAAATAGTTCTGGATTTTTATCAACTGGATATACGCACACATATATACAAACATGAACATATGATGTAGAGTTTCGTGTAAAAAATAATTTTTATTTATGATGAGACATGAATTATCAGACATGCTCGATACAAGTAGAAGTGTTTGAACATCTACCAAATCTTTTTGTAAATAAATCTATGAGTCCTAGCCAAAATATCACAACAAACAGTTTGATCACCTATACCATAAATTACGGAAACACTGGTAATGGAACTGGGGTGGATGTGGTAGTTACTGACACTATCCCAAATAATTTTACTGGTAATTGGAATCATCTAGGTGTAATGAATGGTAATGTATTGACTTTGTTTGAATGAGATTTGGCTCCTGGGCAAACTGGGCAAGTAATCCTGACTGGTTATGCTACTGCTTCTGGACTACTGGTAAATACTGCATCTATATCATGATCAAATCACAATCAAGTAGATTTT
Source organism: uncultured Candidatus Peribacteria bacterium (assembly GCA_964609035.1). Lineage (GTDB taxonomy): Bacteria > Patescibacteriota > Gracilibacteria > Absconditabacterales > Absconditicoccaceae > JALOAF01. The sequence continues at coordinate 2,760 of CAZSQL010000007.1, read as the reverse complement.
ATCATCACTGGCGATGTGTTTGACAATATTTGTGGTAATGGTATTTTGGAAGTAAATGAACAATGTGATCTGTGAACAAATAATTCAAGTACTGGTGCTTGTAATACAAGCTGTCTACTAAACTACCCTTCTTGTATAATAAACGCAGCTCCAACTACTGGATATGCGCCACTTGATACGACATTTACAATATCAAATGTAAACACATGACGAGCCAGATTTGATGCATTATATTTTGGAGATGGAACTACTGGAAACGTAAACACATGAACCTTACAATACTGACACACATACAATCAAACATGAAATTTTACATGAAGACTATATGTAAGTAATATTTATAGTGGTAACATACAGACTATGTGTGAAACAAATATAACTGCTATACAATATGAATATTGTGGAGATGGTATAGTACAAAATCCAAACTCAGATGGATTTGCAGAACAATGTGACTTGTGAATAAACAATTCCAGTACTGGCGCTTGTAATACAAGCTGTAATTTCACTACCCCATCTTGTACTTTATCAGTAAATCCTAACACAATACATCCATGAGAAAATGTGAATTTTACAATAAATTTAAGTCATAATTGGGTACCGTTAAATTATCTAAACTTTGGAAATGGATTTGGATTTAATTTTGGATGAATTAGTGGAATTTTACAAACTGGATATGTTTATTCTTATAATTTAGATGGTATATACACACCTGTAGTAACTATACAAAGCCCTATAATGTGACAAAATATATATTGTACTGGATGACACATAACAGTAAGTACACTACCTATTCCAAATCTTTTTGTAAATAAATCTATGACTCCTAGTCAAAATATCACAACAAACAGTTTGATCACCTATACCATAAATTACTGAAATACTGGTAATGGTACTGGAGTGGATGTGATAGTTACTGACACTATCCCAAACAATTTTACTGGTAATTGGAATCATCTAGGTGTAATGAATGGTAATGTATTGACTTTGTTTGAATGAGATTTGGCTCCTGGGCAAACTGGGCAAGTAATCCTGACTGGTTATGCTACTGCTTCTGGACTACTGGTAAATACTGCATCTATATCATGATCAAATCACAATCAAGTAGATTTTATCATCACTGGCGATGTGTTTGACAATATTTGTGGTAATGGTATTTTGGAAGTAAATGAACAATGTGATCTGTGAACAAATAATTCAAGTACTGGTGCTTGTAATACAAGCTGTAATTTCACTACCCCATCTTGTAGTTTTTCAGTACCACAAACTGTAAATGTAGGTACACAATTTACTATCACATGAACAGTAAACCAAAGTTGGGTGGCTTTTTCTGGGATAAACTTATGAAACTGATCTTATTATAGTTTTGGTGGACTATCTGGTGTGATGCAAACAATTTATAACTACACTTACAATAGTACTTGAAATTATACACAGACCATGTATGTATACAATCCATTGAACACTGGGACAATAATATCTTGTGACTGAATCACACAAGCAATATGACCAAATCTTTTTGTAAATAAATCAATCAGTCCTACATCATGAATCACTATGGAAACTCTGATAACATATACTATAAATTATGGGAATAATTGATCTGGTGTGGCATTAAATGTCTTGTTAACAGACATTATCCCAAATAGATTTACTGGTAATTGGAATAATTTATGAACTTTGAGTGGCAATATTTTGAGAGTGTTTAGTGGAACTTTGGCTCCTGGGCAAACTGGGCAAGTAATCCTGACTGGTTATGCTACAGATCGATGACAAATGACCAATACTGCCATGATATCATGATCCAATGCAAGTCCTAGAACATGAAGCATAACTACAACAGTACTCAGAAATATTTGTGGTAACTGAATTGTAGAAATATGAGAATACTGTGATGATTGAGCTAACAATGGTAAAACATGATATTGTGAAACAGATTGTTCTATGTTTATAAGAGATTACGAACACGGTTCAGCATGAATAATATGTAAATATAGTGATGAAGATTATATAGACAATGGGCCATTTATTGACACACTTAATCACCGATGATATAGTTATATTGAGACCATGAGAAATAGCTGTCTACACAGATGAAGGTGGACTAATTTTGGATTGCGAAAATACGACCCTGATGAACATATCACAAAAGCAGAAGTGTTAAAAACACTCGTAAAAATAATGGGTATTGCGAAGAATGATTTTGATATAGTCACGGAAGACGCTGTATATAATGGTACACAAATATTTTATGATGTATCTAAAAATCATTGGTTTAGCTGGTATACTAGTTATGCATATAGCTTTGGACTAACAAATGGATTGTTTAATACTGTAAAAAATGAAAAATATTTAAAACCAGATGATACCATAACTAGATACGATACTATTAGAAAAATTATGGAAGTATACAAAAAAATAATAAATGATAATAGAATAGATATATCATCTAGGACAAATTTAACTGATATGATATCCAACAATCCTTATTATAACTATGTAAGAGAAGCAGAAGTTTTAGGAATCATATCTGGTGTACCTCAAAAAAATGGAACTTATAAATTTGATTGAGATAGACCTCTAACTAGAGCCGAATTTGCTAAAGTTGTTTCAATACCTTTTGGAGAATTATTGTTTTTAGAATAAATTTCGGAAGTTTTTGGCATATACGCTATCATTACTAGAAACGAAGCAATCTGCGTTCGCGCCTACATTGATTGGGGGATTATTTTTCTGTCTCCCTTTCTTAAAGGGAGCTGT
>CAZSQL010000006.1:0-45630 GCA_964609035.1 uncultured Candidatus Peribacteria bacterium | reverse complement strand
ATGAAGCCATGGGCGGACAATTATTTTTGGATTTTTTTCTGTTCATTTAAATCACATAATATATCAGATTTGTCACTCTGAGCCTGTCGAAGAGTATAAATTTATACTCTTCAACTTCGTTCTTCATGCTGTCAATTTTTTATCTACAATTCATTTCAATATTTTAAATCTTTTATGTATAATTTTTTCATCCACTTTATTCGGCAATTTATTTGATTCTGCCAGAGGCTCATCGTGATATTCAAAAAGTGCAATATTACTAAAATTATATCATTTTATGAATTCGCAAAGTTCTTCAAAATTTTTATCTGTCTCTCATGGGAATCATACGATGATATTTGTTCTTACAAATCTGTGCTCAAAGTTTTTGTCTATAAATTCTAATAATTTATAGATATGCTTTTGATCATAGAATCTTCACATATTTTTCAAAATATTTTCACTGATATGTTGCAATGGGATATCAAAATATGGTATAAATTTTTTAAAATTTTTTAATTTTTCCAATTGTTTCAATGTTAAAATATCTGGATATAAATATAATATTCTATACATAAAGTCTCATTCAATTTTTTCCACTTCTTCCAGCAGCTCGAACAACATAGATTTTCAATACAGATCTATTCAATATCTATTTGTATCCTGTGCTATCAAAATAATCTCTTTGATACCACTATTTATCATATTTTTTACTTCTTGTACTATTTCTTCCATTGGCAAGGATTTTTGTTTACCTCTAATTTTAGGAATTATACAAAAACTACATTTGTTATTACATCATTCTGCTATCTTTAAATATTCAAAACCATATTCAGCATTGGTATAAGCTCTTATTCATTGATATATCGGACTATCTCCAAATCATTTACTATCATATCATTTTATCAAATTTTCTATTGAAATACTATCCCAGTCACCCCAAGAGATTAGATGAATATTTTTGTTTTCCAAAATATTTTTCCATATTTTTTTTTCTTCTTCATCTATTTTTGCCTTATCTAAATTCGCAAAATAATATAATCAACATCATAGTAAATAAATTATTTTATCTCCTCACAAAAGTTCTTTTATAGTTTCAAACATCTCATACCTACCGCTAGATATAAATCCACACGTATTCAAAAATACATATTTTACATCTTTGTCATACGGATCAGTAGAGTAGTTTATGTCATAATTTGGGTTATTGTTTGCCAATCCAAAAATATTTCCCAGTAGAAATTGTGTGTCTACTAGATTTTTGTTACAACCAAGATTTATAAAAGCAAAATTAAATTTTTTCAAAATCTTTATTTTTCAAGTAAAAGTTTGATTATTTTTTTAATAAATACTTTAATATTATTCACACACTTCTGTCCTCATTTATAGATCAATTCAAACAAAGTTCTATTAATTCATCTTTACTTTTTCGTTCTACACTAATATCTTCTCCATCTTCCAATTCTTGTCATTTACTACTTTTCTCAAAATCTTTTACCAAAAAGTAATGGAGATCTCGCTCTATAGTTGCTCATGCTTTACTGACACTTATTGGTTCTATTGATTTTACTACTAATCAAGTTTCTTGCAAACATTCATTTACTGCTGCATTTTTTGCATATTCATTTATATTTTCATTTTTTTCAATTCTTTTATTAAATTCTTCCAATGTGTCAAACACTTTGCCACCAGGTAATCTATAATCATATCCATTATGCTCATGTCTAAATTCTTTGCTCACCAAAAATCTTTCTCAGTCTGTAATTATCAGCCTAACTCATGGAGATCTTCTAGCAATCTCAAATTTACGTCAATTTACATCTTTTTCTCCAATTTCTATAATTCTACATTTACATAATATTTTTGTGTTTAACATTATATTAATTATTAGTTAAAGCTTTAATAAAAAAGTATGTTTCTTATTTAAGAAATCAATGTTTTCTGTAATTTACAATTAAACAAATCATCCCACATTGGACATACAAAACACAAAAACACAAACAAAAACACACAATAAATACGATTTTTTTTGAAATTAAAATAATGCTATATATAATATAGGTATAATTTTTACGAATTTAACAAAAACAAATGATGCAAAATTGATTATCTAGCTTACAAGCAAAAGAATTGTTGCAAACACATGGTTACAATGTACTCAAAGATCAAAAAAAAAGAAGTTTGTGAGAAATTTTACGATGACAAATCAAATGAAATTTTATGATTTATTTTATGGTCTTTGCAGCTATACTTTCTTTTGCTGTAGCAAAAACTACTACAGCCTATGCTGTTTTGTGAGTTATTTTTGCAATAGTATTGGTATGATTTTTTCAAGAATTTAAAGCAGAGAGAGCAGTAAATGCTCTAAAAAATATGCTAGAATCTTTTTCTACTGTCATTAGAGACGGTAAAGAAACACAAATTAGTTCCAAAGAGTTGGTCCCATGAGATATAGTTTTACTAGAGACATGAGAAAAAATACCAGCTGATTGTCTCATATTGGAAGCCAAAGATTTGATGTTGAACGAATCTATCCTTACATGAGAATCCAAAGAAATATCCAAAGTCTCAATAGACAATTCCAAAATGGAAAACAATTCAGATAGTTTAATTTTTATGGGTACATATATAGTAAATGGGCGTGCAGTAGTTCAAGTGCTCAAAACTTGAATGCATACAGAATTTGGTAAGATAGCATCTATGATTTCTGCAGCAGAAAAAGAGCTTCCATTGCAAAAAAAGGTAAATAGACTAGTTAGATTTATGGCGACTATTGCTGTGGTGGTATCTCTTTTGTCTGGAGCTGTAATGCTTTTTAATTTAGAAACATGGACAAGTGCAAATATAGTAGAAATATTGCTTATTTCTATAGCGCTTATGATCTCTGCTTTCCCTGAGTGATTGCCGGTGGTTATGATTTCTACATTGGCATGAGGTGCTTACAAAATGGCCAAGAAAAAAGCCATAGTAAGTAGAATGTCTATTATAGAAACGCTTTGAGAGACTACGGTAATCTGTAGTGACAAAACATGAACTATCACAAAATGAGAAATGACAGTCAAAGAAATTATTACATTTGAAGATAATTTTGAAGTTACGTGAATATGATATGAGACAAAATGAGATTTTTTATTGGACAGCAAAAAGATAAAATTTACAGATTATCCTGTTTTAAATCAATTATTAGAGTCATCTATTCTTTGTAACAACGCCCATATTATCAATCAAGAAAAATGAAGAAAATTTAAATGAACACCGACAGAAATTGCATTGATGGTTTTGTGACATAAGGCTAATTTAGTAGAAGATATCATTCATTTTCAAAGACTAGAAGAGTTACCTTTCAATTCAGAAAGAAAAATGATGAGTGTTTTGGTAGAAAAAGAATGAAAAAAAATAGTATACAGTAAATGAGCACCAGAAATGTTTTTACCGCATTGTACACATATACAAACACAAGATAAAATACAATCTTTGTGAAAATCAGAATTAGAAAAAATTACAAACAAAATAAGCGAATTAACAAAAAAGAAGTATAGAGTACTATGTATAGGTTACAAAATTTTAGATAAAAACAATATCGGAGAATTGGAAGAAAAGATAATATTGCTATGATGTGTTGGACTACAAGATAGTCCTAGAGAATGAGTATTGTGAGCAGTACAATCTTGTTATGATGCAGGTATAAAAGTAAAAATGATTACAGGAGACAACAAAGATACTGCCGTAGCTATAGCAAATGATGTTTGAATATTTGGCAGAGCAGTTACGGGAGATGAATTAGATAATATGACAGATGAAGAATTAAAATCCATAATACAGGATGTGTGAATATTTGCTAGAGTAAAACCAGAGCATAAAATTAGAATAGTAAAAGTCCTAAAAGAACTATGAGAGATTGTTACTATGACATGAGATGGTGTAAATGATGCCCCAGCGTTGAAAGAAGCTCATATATGAGTAGCTATGTGAATAAATGGGACAGATGTTTCACGTGAGGCTGCCGATCTTATTCTTGAAGATGATAATTTTGTTACCATAGTAAATGCAGTAGAGGAGTGAAGAACAATATTCAAAAACATACAGAAATTTGTAGTTTATCAATTATCTGTCAATATAGCAGAATTGTCGGTGATATTTATATCAGTTCTTGTTTGATTACCAGTGCCTTTGATCGCTATACAGATATTGTTTATGAATTTAGTAACAGACAACTTACCGGCCATCACGCTTTGATTTACCACTGGATCTGGATATATCATGAAACTAAAAGCCAGGAAAAATTCCAACATACTCAATACAAAAAAGAAATTATTGCTTGTGTGAGTATGAATGTTTATGGCTTTAGTATCCCTGTTAGTTTATGTAATAGCTCTAAAAAAACTAAATCGATCATTGGAATCTGCACAGACTCTTGTTCTTTTGACTTTGATTATGTTTGAAATTAGCAATGCGTTCAACTTTAGATCTTTGTATGCCTCATTTTTTCAAACAAAGATATCTAGAAACATACCTCTAATTTATGCAAGTATTATATCATTGCTAGCCACAGCAGCGATTATGTATATACCATTTCTGCAAAAAGTTTTTGAAACTCATCCACTTTCATGGCAGACTTGGGTAGTTACATTCCTAATCTCTCTGTCTATTATAGTCGTAGTTGATATAATTAAACACATAAACAAAAATTCTTTTGAAGATTATGGCACAAATGCGTAATTTGTGTCTTTGCATCGAAGACAAGATTTTTTTAAAGAACACAAATTATATATTTAAAAAGCAAGCGCGGATTAAACTTCGCGCTTTCATTATTATAAACAGCTTACAAATGCAGAACAAATTTTGTTAACAAATAAATAAGTTCTTTCTTAAAGAAACCAATAATTGATAATCCCAAACGCCGTAATCAATGTGAAAATTACTGTAGTAATTAATATTCCTATCTGTCATGCCTGCTTAAATGCTTTTCGTGATGAATAAAACCAAAAAGGTTGAGCTAATAAATTTATTATCAATCAAAATTCTGGATGTTTCATGGCTGTAGCTACCTGTGCACCAATAGTCAAAGTAGGCAATGCAATCTGTACAAATATATTAAAAATTTTTTTAAGTTTCATAATCAAGATGAAAAAATAAATTATTACTTATATAGCTTTTTCAGATAATAATGCAAAAAATATTCTCATTGATTTTATTTTTCATATTGATACTAATTTATTGTTTTACTCTTAATTTTACAAATCATGCTATCAGCATTTATTCTACTAGCAATATGATTATTCTTACTTTGATTTGCTGCAAATCATTTGATCAATTCAAGCGTTAGAATCGCCAAATATTTCAATGTATCTGCACTATTCATTGGTCTTACTATACTAGCCTTTGGGACATCAGCTCCAGAAATGTTTTTGTCAGCTATGGCTGCTATCAATGGCAATTGATCTTTGTCTGTATGAAATGTAATATGATCAAATATTTTCAATCTTTGATTTATACTTGGTCTGAGCGCCATAATTACCCCAATATTGATACAAAAAAAACTGGTATACAGAGATTGAATTTTCTTAATATTTGTCACGCTATTAATCACTTTGATGCTTTGGGATCAAACCGTGATGCGATGGGAGTGAACAATACTTATATGACTTTTGATATGATATAATACATATTTACGAATAAAAAGAGATGTGCCAACTGATGAGCCAGAAATCAATTCTGTTCCCAAGGTTAAACATTTTATAAGATTGTTTTTGTGAGTTGTGGTTTTATCAGTCATTGGATCTCATACTATAGACTGAAGTTTTCAAATTTACTTTTGATCATCTGTTTATTCTAATATATTTTTGGCAGTATTAGTTTTATTGTTTGCTTTTGCCTTATTCAAAAAAGAAATACCACAATTAAACAAAAATTCTAAATGAATATTCCTAACTATCATAAAACTTGTAGCTAGTTTGTGACTTCTTGTTTTAGCATCCCACCATGTGGTAAATGCGGCAGTATATATTGCTCAGTTTTTTGGAGTATCAGAGCGAGCCATTTGAGCTACAATAGTTGCTGCTGGTACAAGTCTACCAGAAATTGCCGCTACAGTGGCTGCTATTATCAAAAGAAATTATGATATGTGAGTATGAAATGTGGTATGATCTGATATATTCAATGTTTTGGGTATTATATGAATTAGTTCTATCATAACTCCACTAAACCTTACTCCTACATGTTTGTTTTTATCAGACTGTAATGCTGGATTTTTCTCTATGATATTTAGGGATAATATATTTTCAGTTATGGTATTATTCCTTACGCTGGCTATCACATTCATTTTTATGAGAACTTGACGAAGATTGTCCAAGCGAGAATGAATAGCGTTGTTTTCATTTGCATTACTGAGGATGACATTTGAAATAAGTCCAAACTTTTTTGTTAATCTGTTTTGAGGCTAGATGATTTAGTATAAAATGCACAATTGAATTTTTTCTAAAAACAATAAAAAAATTAGTAGATTATTGTTTTTTCTACTAATTTTTTATTTCAAGCAAATCTAAATTTAAAAAATCTTTTTATTATAATTCTCTCACAGTTGATCATTTAAATCCGCTTTTTTCTTTTTCTTTTGGATCTGATCTTCGAAGTTTTAATGCTAATTCTGGTAGTTTTTCTTGTTTATCATATTTTATATCTACCAATATGGTTGTTTCTATTATAAGCTCATTTTCTGTAAATATTATATTTTTTATTCTTCCAACCCATGGAGTTATTTCAAATTTTCTTGTTCACAAACAAAGTATCATTGAAGAGACTGGTTTTTCTATTTTTTTAGGGAGAATATCAAATGTTGGAGGTAATTGTAGAGATTGTACTACTTCTGGAGTCATTTTTCTTCATGCTAAAGCACCTGATTCTCGATAGTAATCTATGATTTGACCTCAATTTGGTATTTGAGATAAGCTTTTTAGTCCTTTAGCAGCATTTTTTATTCATTCTTTAAATATTTTTTCGTATGATCAAATTTCTTCGTTATATTCTGCATTTTTTGGTATTTTTGTTTCTTTTAGATTAATGTTATTAGAATTGTTATTGGCAAAAGATCATGTCTGATATGATAATACAGAAAAAATAGCTGCCAAAAGAAAGGATTTATTGATTCTAATATTGTTTGATGATTTTGGCTCTTTGTTTTTCCTTAGATTTTCCATATACATATGTTGATTTAAGATGATAAATTATTATAAAATTGTTGGAAACTTATAGTGAATTTTTCACAAATGTCAAATCATTTATTCTTTTTGTCTTTTTTATGGATAAAACAAAATTACTTATACAATGATGTAAAAACAAAGAAGAATTAAAATCAAAATTAGGTGATTCATTTTCTCGTATGGTATGATCTGAAAAACTTTTAAATACAACCAAAAGAAATATTATCAAAGAAGTAGTTTCACATCCTTCATATTCTAAATTTAATAACAATATTAAACCTAACAAACAAAAGCTTGATTCAGTCTGAGATATGATAAAAACATCATCAAGCATAGAAGAGCTTTATGAAAACATATCCAAAAAAGCAAACTGTTTGATGACTAATTCACAACAAACTAAGGCTACATATGAACAGGAGTTACTAAAAGAAGTGAAATCTCATCCAGAATTTCTTAACCGTTTTCCAGTTTAATTATTATCTTTTTATTAAATTTTGATCTTTATATATATTTTCAAATATCCTAGCCACAAGTTCTATTGTGACAATATCTCATTTGTTCAATAGTCAAATTTTTTCTATCTGTTCTACGTGTCTTCCATACCAGACTTTTTCATAATTATATTTTGTTCAATATAACAATCTAGATAAAACAGTAGCAAGTTCATTGTAGCTTACTATGTTTTCTGGTTCAAAATATTTTTTGGCAGTAAATCAGTCAGAATCTATTCACAGTATTCAGTATTTACAAGAGTATACTATATACTTTTTAGTTTCCTCGTTTATGTGTTCAATATCTTCAAAATTACACTCTATATTGTTTTTTACTTTTAATTTCAATAAATCATTTGTTAGTTTTCACACAAATTGAGCTAATTCTTGTCTTTTTATCTGAGGATAAAATATAAATTTTTCCTTTTTATTTTCTGCAGATCAATGTGCTAATTCATCTCCACAAACTCCATCATAATAGCTTGGGGATTCATCTCCATCTGGACAATTGTCTGTAGTCAAAAAGGTAGATTTTGATCCACGTGTCCAATAACTAGAATTTAAATCTTCTTCAAATATTGCAGTCACAGAAATATTGCCTATCACATTCAAATCAGTCCTAGGATTGTCAGTACTACTATCACTTCGTCTGACAAAATAATATCAATTGTTTGCTATCGCTTCTATAACAGTTCCATTTTCTCATTCATTTACTGTTTGTGTAGTATTTCATATAAGATAACCATTATCTCACGCGATATATGTTAAAGTATGTGTTACTACTGGATTAGCAGCAAATTCGGCAGTTACAGAAACATTTCCTGTTACATTCAAGTCAGTTCTAGGATTTTGAGTACTCCCATCACTTCGTTGTACAAAATGATGTCCTGTATTGGCAATAGCTTCTACAGGAGATCCATCATTGTTTTCTTCTACAATTTGAGAAGTATTTCCAGAAAGTGTTCCATTAGCACCAGCAGAATAGTCTAAAGTATAAGTTACTGCTGCATCAGCAATAAATATTGCATTTACAGAAATATCTCAAGTGATATTAGTATCAGTTCTAGGATTTTGAGTGCTACCATCACTTCGTTGCACAAAATGATATCCAGCATCAGCAATGGCTTCTACAGTAGATCCATTTTCTCATTCATTTACTGTCTGAGAGGTGTCGCCGCTCAATGATCCATTGTCTCAAGCATTATATGCCAAAGTATATGTTACTACTGGATTAGCAGCAAATTCGGCAGTGACAGAAACATTTCCTGTGACATTCAAGTCAGTTCTAGGATTTTGAGTGATTCCATCACTTCGTTGTACAAAATGATATCCTGTATCTGCAATAGCTTGTATCGCAGTTCCATTTTCTCAGACATCCACTATTTGATAGGTGTTACCACTCAATGATCCATTTGCTCATGCATTATATGTTAGATAATAAGATTCGCTGACAGTTATTACTATGCTATTTTCTATTAGTATAGAATTGGTGTTGGGATTACCTGCTATATCTTGTATTTTATTTTCATTCAAATCTACAACAATAGTTCCAGAACTATTTGCACTTACCGTTATTTCAAATTCTGTTCAATCATGTGGGGCGATTTCTTCTATATTTATACAACTTTTTCCATTGGCAGTACCAGACAATGAAATATCATCACAGGTAAATGATCAAGTATGTATCGGTTCAGAAAAACTAAACAAAAATTTTCCTGTAAATAGATTTGTTACACCAGATTGTTCTTCTGCAAGTTCGATTGCAGCATATGGTTTAATTGCATCAAAATCACAAGAAATTGGTCAGAAATATCATGCATCAGTATTTCCTTCCCAATTAGCAATATTATGAAAGTCATCCACAAAAGTATCACTAAACAAGGCTCTGTTTGTACAGGAATATTGTACACTTTTGCGAGTTCATGGGGTAAAGGCAAAAGCAGAACTTCCTATACTCAAAGGTCATGGAAGATATGAATTATTTGTAGTTGGAGATCAACTAGTTATCCAAGATGTTGCTATAGCAAAACCAAATCCATATATCCATGAAGGATTAGGGTCTCCAAGAGTTCATTGATAGATAAGTATTTGGTCTCCTGCAGTAGCTAAATCAAAACTACCATTTTTAGAAACTATTCCCAAGGTATTTTGTGTAATATTTGGCGATCAAGGAACTGGATTATTTATGCTTATCACGGTTCCAGCAGGAATAGTTGTAGTACTGGTAAATGTTATTGTTCACTCTCACGTCCTCCATGTATTATTCCCGCTCCACGCATTATCAGTAAAATAAATAACAGTTCCAGAATTCAATTCTTTGCGCACAAGAAATTCAAAAAAATCAGGATTAATATTTGCAGTTACTACAAAAATATCTCATGGACCAAGAGTAGTTGTGCTATCTGCAGAAACTTTATAGCTCATATTTACAATTAATCCAAAAACAAACAAAATTATTCATAAAAACAACAATAATTTGTTTTCTTTTTTTCTTTTTCAGATTTTATAACTTTTAAACATTTTTTCAAATTTTAACTTTTAAAAAGGAATCACATAATTATAATCAAAAATGTTTTATCTGTCAAATTTTTTATGACTTTTTTGTTATATTAAAATCAGCTGATAAATTCACATATATTTACATAATGATAATTATTATATTTTTATAGGACATTACATTAAAATGAAAAAATATCCAAACATAAAAGACTTTTTACAACATCAAAAAGACCAAAAGATCTTGCCATTTATAGATCATCTTTTGTGAAAATTAGATGAGCATATTTCCAAAAATTGAAGGGTTTTGCTACTTACACTTACCAAAAAATCTAGTGAAGAAATTACAAATTATCTTGTCTCCAAATGATACAAGGCTTACTATCTTCACAGTGAAATTGCTACCATGGACCGTTGGGAGATTATCAAAAAACTCAAAACATGAGAAATAGATATTATAGTATGAGTAAATCTTCTAAGAGAATGAATAGATCTACCAGAAGTATCATTCTTGGCAATATTGGATGCAGACAAAGAATGATTTTTGCGTTCTACCACATCCCTTATTCAAATTATAGGTCGTGCTTCTAGAAATCCAGATTCCGAGGTAGTTTTGTATGCTGACCACTTTACAGAGTCTATGATTAAGTCTATGCGAGAAACTTATCGTCGTAGAAAAACTCAAGATGAATTCAACAAAAAATATGGAATCACTCCAAGCAAAGCTACATCCAATATTAAAAGTCTAGAATCAGTTAGAACTGATCAAAATCTAGATCAACAATTTTCTGCACTTACAAAATGAAAGGTAAAAAGACTCAACAGAATGACCAAAAAAGAAAAAGACCTTATTTCCAAAGATCTCAAAAAACAAATGGACTTAGCAATCAAAGAACGAAGATTTGAAGACGCAGCTATTATCCGCGATCAAATAAAAGAGTTAGAAGGAGACATTAGTTAAAAGTTAAAAAGTTTTCAAGCCTGCCTGCGGTAGTCAGATTCATCAAGTTCATCAAGTTAATAAAGTTTTATACTTTTAACTTGATAACTTTATACTTGACAACTTTTAACTTGATAACTTGATGCACTTTGAAACTCTTTTTAAGATATAAACATACTCCAAATTATTTTTACTATCACATAAGCAAAACTTATAACAAGTATTCATATCACTACTTTTCATATTACACCATTAAATTTCAAGTGTTCTGTAGCTTTTTTGTAACCATAATATATTAACATCAAAGATCATGAAAGTAATGCTAATTGTCACAAAAATTTTACCAAATATACTACATAATCCAAAATTGTATCCCAAGTCATTATTCCAGTAGCAAACTGGTCTCATAAACTTAAATTTCATCCAGGGCGCACTCTTTTGTTGTTACTAGTAGTTTCTGGTCCATAGGCAGCATCTTTATATTTTTCCCAGACTTTTCACCCTTCTCTTACGTTGTTTACCATTTGTCATACATTAGAGTTGGTCGCTCATGGTATTATTTCAAATCATGGTTCATCAGCCATTGATACTCCAAACAATCCAATCATAACTATAGATAGTGTGATAATTTTTTTAATCATTTTTGATATGGTTATATTATAAATTTTATTAGCTACAATTTCTTACTAGTTCAGGAATAGCTCTGTTTATCTCAGAGAACAATGTTTTTATTCCAAAGACCATTTGTTGTAATTCTACCATTTTATTTTGAGAGAAATAATTATCTAGATATGATTTTACATTTAAATGCAGTAATTGATTTCATTTTTGCATTAATATGGTATTTGTATAATCATATTCATTTTTTTCTCTTTTTGCAACCAATGATTTACAATTTACATAAGCTTTGTATACATTGGTACTATTTGTATTTGGTAATTTACTTAAATATATATATGTACTAGCTTCACAAACTCAGTTATATTTTTCTCACAATGTTCGATTTCAATAATCCAAAAAACTTTCACTTGACCGAGGCATTTTAGTTTGTCAGTTTCGTTTGTGATCAATTATCCTTTTCTTAACCCAATGTTTTTTGTATCATTCTACAATTTCTAAAGGCACATTTCATTTATAGTTGTTTCAACGTTTTGTTATAAAGTCTCTCCATTCTTTGCCAGAAGGATCAGGTTTTAGTCCATAAATAAGATCACTTCCATTTTCGTTTGCCTCTTTTGCATCCAATCTTCTCATTGATACATCAAGTATGTGGTCAAATAAATATGCTGATGATGGGACTGCTTTTGTAGTATCTATATCGTCTTTGCAATAATTCAAATCTTTTTTCAATGAATCTTGGCTACAGCAAAATATTTTTAAATTTTCTACTGCCTTTTCAAATCCTTCTTTTGGTAAAATTTCACCAAAATTCCAATTTCAGTCTCAAACCAAAATAGCCGATGAACAATCATTAGCATATGTTGCTCACATGGTTAGTAATGTTGATATAATATATATTAAAAACAATTTTTTCATATTCTTTTTTATTTTTTAAAGTATTACACACAATAATTATAATCTATTTTTTATTTTTTTGCAAATTTTACTCTCACAAAAGATTTTTTACTTTTATTTTTATGTTTCATAGATTTGGTCATGATTCTGTTTTTCTAAATGAATATACAACACTTTCAGTATTTTGATCAAAACTATAATCGCCATAGATAATGTTGTCTACATATATTTTTCATTTTGGACTTACGTACATCAAAACTTCATTATTTTGTATTATAGCTTTACCATTATTAAATTCTCCAAAAGTATCTCAGTATATCTCTCTAACTTCTAGATTGGTTTCAATACCTACCAAATCTACACTACTAAATGAAATACCAAATATCAGTCTATTGTTTTTGTCTGATACTTTGACCATAGGTACTTTCATCGAATAATCCAAACTTAATTTTACAATATTTTCGAATCCATTTTCAATACTTATTTTACCATTTTTAGGATTTATTTTTGCTGCTAGATTTCAATCCGCCAAATACAATCATATATCATTTCCAAAATCATAGTATCATCCAGTTACTATTGTTTGCAAAGGATTAAGTTTATATTTATCAATTTCTATTCATCACATAGTTCCAGTTATTACCTCCCAATTACCATTTCTATTTCTCAGAAATTGTACATAAGCCTCATCTACATCATTGCTCACTTCTGCAGTTATCGTAGCTGGAGACGATATATTTGCAATTTCATTTCCATATTTATTTATATTTATTATTTCTATATTTGGCTTTTTGATGTTTAATGTTACTTGTGTCGAATTCATGTTTCCATTTGTATCTACTCACACAAAATAGTAGTTTTTGACAGCAGCTCATGTAAAATAAAGATTACTTAATTCTATGTACCCAGTTTTGTTGTTTATATCATTTTGCTCTTTTATTATATTTCAATCACTATCAGATATCCACAATTTATCTAAGGACACATTGTCTTCTCGATCTGCTTTTATTGTATATCTAGTACTTACATACAAGTCAAAAACTTCTCATTCATCTATATCTTGTTGTATTGAAGGTCTAAATATTTTTATTGTTGGATTTGGTCATCTTGTGTCTCATATCAATTGAGGTCATCATACTATTTGATTACTAGATGGACTTGATATATAGTAAATGTTTTCATTTTCTATATTCAAAGTATATATTTGGCTATATTGCCAATTTCTAGGTATTTCTTTTATTGTTAAGTCTATTTTATCTTGGTTTTCGTTGTAATACAGTACATCAATTATTGTTCCAGTCAGAAGATCTTCTGTATTAAATATTCATTCTTCTATTCATATTTTAGTCCCAGTCAAACTAGCTCATTTAGGCAAAACTAGTATGTATTTTTTATCAAAAAAATCTCTATTACTATTGATGACAATTTTCTCTTTATCGTTAAATAAATCTGCTCTATGTATCATCTTTATCAGATATCATTTTACATCATCTCATAGTATTTTACTGTTTAGCCAATTTATTTTTATATTATCAAAATCTCATCAATTATATTTAAAGTTTTTGACTTCTCGGTTTTGGTCACATATTTTTAAATATATATTGTTTATTTTTACAAATCATGCTTCACTATCATTTAGTAGTTTATTGTAAGAAGTTATAGAATATTTGTAATATTTATTATTATATCTTTGATTGTCGTAAGATCTATTGCCGTCTTTATATTTTATATAAATATTGTTCAAGTCCCACAAAATCAAATCATTTTTTCAATCTTTATTTATATCTGTAAGTATGCTTTTTCATTGAAATGTTTTCACATATTCTTTGTTTGACAAATTCACACTTCACTCTGGAGTTTTTATTACATTTATATAGTTTGATACGTCCACATAAGAAGATCATCAGGCATTATTTAATCATACATTGTTATTTTGACTATTTTGAGTTATCAATTTTTGATTTTCGATTATATTGTATGCTAATTTAGTTTTTTCACTTATATCTGTTAGATATTTTTTGCTTTTATCATATTCTGCAGCGTCCATATTTAATTCTTGAGCAGAGTAGTTGTTTATAGCATTCAAGTATCATTCTATGTTTTGGTTGTGGTAGTCTAAATATAGTTTGTTTATGTTTTCTTGGTTTTTAAGTTTATATAAATAATCTTCATTTATTTCAAATAAATTAGTAGACAAAGATGTAGATATATCAGTATTATTCACCAGTGATATATTGTTATTTGATATTGAGTAAAGAAATTTTTCGTAATCATTTTTTACAAGATCACTAAAGTTTTTATTATTTTTTTGTATTTCATCCACTATTGCATAATATTGTTTTTCCAAATTTTTTATGCTATTCTCAGCTGGCAATATATCACCTTTTTTTTCTATCAAGCTCAAATATGATTTAACGTCCTTATTCAAAGATTCATTATCAGACTTAGTCAATATTGTATTAAGTGTGTCCTTTATGATATCCAAACTTTCATTATAGGTTTTGTCGTCATATTCTACATAAGATATTTCATTGTATAGATTATTTATGTTTTCTTTTCTTTGATCTTTTCTCGCTTCTTCCTTTTCTTTAATATCGTTCATTTTTTCTTGTATTTTGTTGTTTCGTTCATTAAGTTTATCAAATTTAGTGTTGTCATCTATCAGTTGATTTCCACTTCATATTGTCTTATTTACTTCTTCGAGTGCACCTGAAAGAAGTTCAGAAAGTTTTGCTTTAAGCTTTTCATAATCTTCAATTAATTTAGAGTGTCTTTCTAGATATTCTTCATATGCACTTATTGTTGTTCCATATTTAGTATAAAGTTCATCAATTTTTTTTTGATTATCCTTGATACTTTTGTTTGTAGATTCCAAATTAATTCTTTCATTATTTAGTGTTTTTTCATTCTTTTTTATTTCACTTTCTAAATATTTTATCCTTGTTTTTTTTGTTTTGATTGATAGATCGCATTTTAAATCATTAATTTCATTTTCTAAATATTTTATCTTTTTTTCATTTGTTGTGATTGATAGATCTTATTTTAAATCATTAATTTTATCTTCCATTAAGATTATGTTTTTTTCAATCAAAAATAATTTTTCTTCCAATTCATTTTTTTCATTTTCATATTTTGCTATTAGTTGTATAGCTTCTTTTACTCCTGTAAAACCATTTTTTATATTGTCACCTATAGACTTAATCTCTGCAGACATTTTGTCCAATTTCTCTT
This sequence comes from uncultured Candidatus Peribacteria bacterium, assembly GCA_964609035.1. Classification (GTDB taxonomy): domain Bacteria; phylum Patescibacteriota; class Gracilibacteria; order Absconditabacterales; family Absconditicoccaceae; genus JALOAF01. Next base: position 29,779 of record CAZSQL010000006.1, on the reverse strand, counting down.
TTGTCTCTTTGATTACTCAATCATATAGGTTTCCAAGACAATCTTCAGATGCTGGATTTCTTGTACACGCACTCATTCTTTTTTCCAGATCTCTAGATATTTTGTCAGATTCATTTACTTGTTCTTGCATCCAATCTCAAGGCATCGAGCTATATTTATTTACAGATGCAACTATAGAATTGATAAAATCATAAACTCAGTCAAAACTATATTGGACATTTACTATAGATTCTATTCATATATCAAATCATTTTAATTCTACGTTTTGAAATTCGTTTGCTTTCAAAAATCCAAAAATATTTGTAACCCATTCTGGTATTTTATTTTTAGATGTATTGTTCCAATCTGACAATGTTTGATCCATATTGTCTCGATATGGTACCTCATATGTTCTTTGTGTCATTTGTTCAATTTTTGCTTTTATTGATTCTTCTCATACCAATCCAATATTTCATTTTACAATACATAAAATTTTTCATATTGTCTCTGCAGTATCTATTGCTGCCTTTATTTCATTTGGCAGTTTTGGTATTTTTGGTGCTGGAGGCAACAATGGTAATTCTAGTTTTACATTTGGTATAAAAGATGGTAACTCTGGCAAATCTGGAGGAGATGGTATTATAGGCATTGCAGGTAGTGATATCGAAACATTTAGCAATTCTAGTTTTATCATCATATCTCATACCAAATCTACTCACATTGATAATGCTTGTTCCATATCCAAAAACGCATCAAAACTTGGCGGTTTTGGTATGTTTGGTAGGCTCGGCAAAGGCACAGAAGTTGGTACAAAATTAAACTTCGGTAGCTTCACATCCATTCCTAAATTTATATTTGAAAAGTCTATAAATATACTAGGTATTTTAAATGGAGGTATTTCAAATATAGGTAAGCTTTCTTTTGGACACAACATTGATAGTTTACAAGCAAACTGATCATAATTATCATTGGTACAAGTACCGCATCTTTCAGATCGATTTTTTGACAAATCTATAATTGCTTGATAAGTTTGTAATGTTGTTATTATCAATATTATTGAGTCTACATATTGAGAGTATCTTGTTGCATTTGTTTTCATTCGCAAAGACAATGTCCCCAAAAAGTTATTTATCAAAGATCCTATCTCTGACATATATCTTTCTCAAACATGCATCCACTCATACAAATCTATAGGAAATTTTTTGTACAATTCCAATGTGTCTATGTTTTGTTTTACAGAAGTAATCAATTGTGTTGTATTGCTCTGTATGTTCAAGAAATTGTTCAACGTCATATCCAATTTTCATCACAAAAACATCTCTACACATTGATTTGAGCTTGATGAGGTTTTGTTTTTTATACAAATATCTTTGTTGCTTATTACTTGTCAGTTTCTTTTAAATGATATTTTTGTTTTATTTTTTTGTTTAGTCTCTATCAGATCAAATCATTGAGTAAACATAGAGAGTTCTTTATTAGATCATGGCTTATAAAGTATATATATGTCATAAGGCAGTATTCATTCTGTGTTTGATTGTAGTTCGGGTTTTATAAAATACTCTCATAATGTACAAGACTCAAAGATTTCATAATTACCAAAATCATTAAAATCATATTTTTTGTTTAGATTTTTTATTTGAGATATTTGATTTTTTATATTGTCTAGATCTTGATTCAAGGAATTTTTTTGGTTTTGAGTTTTATTTTTTTCTTCTTCTAATCTTTTCTTTTCTTCAGGATCCAAAGTTTCACTTATTTTTTTCTCAATTTCTTGTAGCTTATTTTCTACTCATTTTATCTCATCATCCAATTGTGACTTTAATTCTTTTTTCAATTTTGTTATAGAATTTTTAAGGTCAGACCAATTTTTTATGTCCTCATCTCATCCACATCGTCACACTAGAGCTTTAAATAAATCAAACCATTCTTGTAATACTTTTTCTTGTTGAGCTATCCAATTTTTAGACATACTTACATATGCTGTAATGTCTTCAGTACTTATCATTGGTACCTTTACTGTTATGTTTTCTGTTCTTAAGTTTATCAAAGGTATGTCTTCAGAAAGTGTTTCCATAAATTCCAGTGGATTAGCCAAAAAAGTTTCAGATAAATTTGATACCTGACTTCTGCTTACCAAATTGTTTTTTGACCAAGCATCTAGTTTGCTCAATTCTTCCTCATTTTGACTTGGATTAGCCTTTTCTTTACAAATCTTTGTGGCAGCCACTCGTTCCATTCATTTGTTTTCACATTTTTGTTTGTCAGAAAGTTCGCATGTTTTATCATTTTCATTCCAAATACCATTTTTTATTGCACACTGAGTCATTGCTTTTCAATCATCAAACAACTCAGGCACTCATGATACAATTCATTCAAAATCAGGCCAAGCTACATCTACTTTAAAATTAGTTAAATTACTAAATATATAGTTTATTTGTTTATCTATAAAATTTTTGGTAAGTTCTTGGATAAATCATTTAGCCTGTCATCACAGTATTTTGTTTTGTGAATTTGCTCCACCAGATAGTTTTACTCCATTTATTTCAATTCCAGATTCTGGTGTTTTGTATCATTGTTGTGTTATAGGAGTTTTTTCTATATTGATAAATCATCCAGCAAAACTTCCATCAGGTATTGCCAAAGTTAGGTTAGCACTGTTGCTGCTGCTAGATACTAGTTCTAGACTTGAGCTTGATTCTCATTGTCAAACATAGCATGGTATGTTTTGATTTGTACATACATTCATATCCAAAAACGCTTCAGGTATAATATTTGTAGAATTTGGTCACAAACTAGATCACTCATCCTTACAAGGCAGTGGAATGGCTGTGACAATACAATTTCATCATATGCTAGATGCAGGATCTGGTATTGCGGCTCATACTTTATATGGACCAAAACACATAGCTATTCATATCTCTGCAGTCAGTGTTGGTACGACATACAATCTAAATTGGGAATCTCGGCTTCATCAAGGGACTCATAAGAATCAGTCTGTAGGTCCTTTAAAAGGAAGTCAAAAAACTCAAGGTATTGGTAGATATCATGCTGGAGATGGCCAGTTACCAGGTATTGTCAAAACTGGTAATCATTTTCATATAGTGTTGGTCAGTGGTAGTAGTGGCTTTGTAAAACATCCAAAAAGATGATATTCCCCAGGTCACAAAAATGCTTGATTGAAAGGTATTGGTAATCCACAATTTCAGTTTCATCATATTCCATATTCACTCAAATCAAATCATTTACACATATCTCACATCAATTTATCTACTTTTTTCATCACATCTCACATTAATCCATCAATTATGCCAGCAGGAATATTTAATATATTATTTAAGTCTATTCATCATTGTGATACTATATTGTTCCAATCAAATGTACTAGACCACACATCAGTTATATTGGATCATTCAAAAATATTCGACAATCATGGGATGTTGTCAAAATTTGGTTCTTGTCCAGAACTATTGTTAGCTAAAGAGTTTGTTATACTACTCATTGCATTTTCTAGATTTGATTGATTTGTATTAGAAAAATTTGCTAATATTTTTGCTAGATCTATATATTCAGGGTTATAGTTTTTTTTGTTTCATTGGTTATTGTTAAACAACACAAACATAGATTTATTACAACCATCTGTTGGTGATATTTTTATATCCATCAATCAATCTAAGCTATAGTTGTCCAATGTCTCACCATTATTTCCACCAAATTTTTCATAATCACTTCCATTTACGTCTTTTATATCAATTGTACTTGTTTGGACATCACCATCATAAAATACTCGATAGTTTATTTTAATTTCATCTCCAGCTTTCATAGATAGATTGTCTATCATGTATCTAGAATTTATCATGTTTCGATGAAACTTTAGTTCATTTTCCACTTGTCCAGTAGATATAGTTCATGGCTCAAACCAGAAGTTCTCTATCATATCCATATCTCATGTCAAAGGTATAATCCAAGGTCACATTATATTATCAATAAAGGTTCATATGAAGTTTTGATTTGCCTTTATGGTTATACTTACTTGTACTTTGTCACCATTTTCCAAAACATCTCAGTTTATATCTTCGTATTTTTTATATATCTTTACAGGATCACTTCATGTCAGACATCATATTTCTACGTATTCAATTTTATTTTCATCTTCCTCGTTTTCATATAAAGGAATTATTTTAAAATTGGCTAATTTATATCTTTCTGCTCACTTATATTGTTGTACAGCAGAATTTATATCAAAATTCATTGCTTCTCACAAAACACTTTCTATGTTGTCTTCACTTATATTGTTGAATGCGCTTGTATTTATTCATAAATCAGCCATATTTATATTTATGTCTTCATCAGGATTTATTCATTTCCAGCGGATAAGACTTTTGTCCAATACTTTTATATTTTCATTTATTCTGATTCCAAATCTATAAACCGTTTTTGTGTTGTTGCTTACATTTTGCCTATCATATCGATTATCATCACAGACATTTTTTTCAGTAGAAACATAATTGTCTTTTCCGCTTGTTTTGCCCCCATAAAAAATTTTGATATATCAAAGTTTGTCATTAGTTATTATATCCAATGCTCCATCATTATTCATATCTTCAAAAAATATTTGATTTACACCATTCACTTTTTGGGGCGTATCTGTTTTAATTCCATCTTTCACATTTGTATTTATACAAATTGGTAATCCATCCACATCAAAAACTCCAAGAGTATTTTTATAAACTCTTAATACATCGGCATTGTTTCTTATTATTATGTCATCATATCAATTTCCATCTACGTCTCAAACTATGATTTCTTTTATACCATCCGCAAGTATCATCAAATCTCATAGATTTTTAAATGGATTGTTTCATCCGTAGTTTTTTAATATTTTTATGCTACCATCAGTAAATGCTACAATTATATCTTCCAATCAATCATTGTTGAAATCTATATTGATTACTTTTAGTATTGTTTTGTTTGGTTCAGAATATACGACTTCTCATATTCATTTATCAAAACCACTATCTATCTCTATATTTAGATCATTATCCCACATTTTTGCACTTACATTTTCATCTATTCTTCTCAACAAAGGATCTCATATATTGATCAAAAATTCTGAAGCAAAGTTTATTGTTGATTCTCATACAGATTTTCCAGCACCAAAATCTGTGATATTTTTAAAATTATTTGTAAATCAGATTCACAATGTTGGATCTTTACTATCTTGTATAGATTTATATCAAAGTGTATTTTTTGGGAATTCTGATCATATTTGATAAAATCAAATTCATTCTTTATTTGTGGATCAGTCAATTCGTATTGTGTTGTAATCATATTCTAAACTATTTGATTTGGCAGACAAATTAATCTCACTAATTTTATTTATCACAAACAAAAAGCTTCATATTTTTTTGTTATTCAATTTGGCTTCCCATATTTGATATCATGCCATAGAATTTTCACTTAAATTGATTTTTAGATATTGATTTTGTGTCTTTGCTGATAAATCAAAAACTTTTTCATTATTTATAAATATTGAACTATTTTTTGTCTCATTACTCTCTATTATACTATCAGTAGATTCAGGGATATATATCAAAACATTTTTATTTGAATATTTGTTTTCAATCAATTTTTCTATTACATTTTCCAGATTTTCTTCACTCACACCGACTCATTGAAAATTTAATGAATTTATATTTACACCTATTTCGCCAATTTCTTTTATATCAAATTTTAATTCATCGTCCAATAAAAATTCTATTTCATTGTTTTCTATATTTATAAATTTCAGATTTTTTGATAAGATTGTTGGAAATTTTCTAACATTTTCAGGACTTATTAATTGTGTTGTGCTTGTTATTAGCTTATCAGAATTATTTATTAGTTTTTGAATATATTTTTTATTATCAGACATAAATCACCATTGATTACCCCAGTCATTTCCAAACAAATTAAGATACATTATATTAAGATCTTTTTCGGGCAATATTTTTTCTTGTACTGTTATGTTTTTGTTGCCAGGTTTTTGCTCTCATAGGGATAATCATTCAATAGTTGCATATACAAAACCATTTCATCATTTTTCTTTTGATTTTATACCAAAATCTAGATATCCGCTTTTCACGTTTACTATGATACTTGTGTTATTTGTGCCTGAGATATTTATTGGTCACAAAACTCACAATTTTATATTTGTATTTTTTGTAACAATGTTTCACCAGTTGTCCGATATTTTCAGATTAGCTGGTAAATCTGAGCTTGTAGAAATAGAGTCCTTTTTTGTTGTTATTTCTACTGTACTTGCAGGTGCTGGGTTTATTTTTACAGGTATGTTCAAGGCCTCTATTCATGGTATCGATATAGATATGATGTCGTCTCATGCTTTAAAATTTGGCATAAAATAAACTATCAAATTACCATTTTTTATTGTAAAATTGTTTTTTTGTGAAAATCTTTTTTGGTTAACTTCAAAAGACATATTGTTTTGAGATTTTGTGACAGATCTTTCTTCTATTTCTCCAGGCTTCATTAGTCAATTTTTACTAGCAACATTTACATAACTTTCTATATTTACTAAATTTCATTCCGTATCTTGTAATTTTATCTCTATATGGGGAGTTGTATTTAAATTGATTTGAGTTAAATTAAAAGAATCTTTGTAAGAGTAGTCGTTTGTGCTAGGAAGATCTATAGTCAAATTTGATATAGCATTATTTCATTTGTATGCTTTTATTTGTCATCTTTTTACTATAATATCTTTTGATGCATAAGTTCATTTTGCTCATTCAATATTTCAGTCTACATTTATTCTAATTTGTGTATTATTTGGCGTCTTTTCATCTATATTCAAAACAAAATGAGATTTATTAAAGTCTGAAAATGTTATTTTTTCTGAAATAGTAGATTGATAAGATATCTTTCAAGTAGATACAGATATTTCAAACTTATCTGTAAATAATTGCCCCACATTATTTCAAAAATTATCTATTCATTTTACAATAATAGGGAATTTAGATCATTGTAATGCAGAGTTTCATTGGGTTTCTATAGCAATATTTTTAATTTTACCAGGTATTATGCTTAACTTAAGACTTTTTTTTACACAATTTCAAATATTTTGAGTACCAGGTAGGCACATATAAAATACAATCACATTGTTTTCTGCGATTGGATTATTTATATCAAAAGCTATTTCTTTTTTGCTAAATGGGTCGAATATTATCTTTCATGTCATATATCCAGTGCTTCATTCTGTTATGTTGTTTGATATGCTTGTGTTCCCATCACTTATTGATACTAGGCTACTTCATACATTTTTTATATAAAATTCTACATCTCCAAGTTCTATGCTAGAGCTTATGTTTATTACTCCGCTAGCTACATCTGCATTTATATTCTGTTTTAACGTTTCGATTTTTGTATAAGATACAATTTTTTCCAGTTTTTGATAATCACCAGGGTTTGAGTTATCTAGCACTTCTTGATTAGAATTATCGTTGTCCAAATATCATAACTGATTCATGTACTGTGATTGTATATTATCCAATCCTAAATTATTAGATACAATATTTCAGATAGAATCTCATTCTTTTCATAAGTTAAATACAGGTCATTGTGATATAGACCAATCAAAACTAAATTCAAAAGGTTTTTGTTTTATTTTTTCCCATCGACATTTAAGTGCATTCATCCAAGGGGAGGACATATCACTTATATCAAAAATCAATACTCACTCAGCTTCTGGTATGTTACATTCATTTTTTAGTTCTTCTGCCAATTGATTATTTTCTATTTGTGGTGTACTTTGTTTTGAAAAGTTATTTGCAGCAGATCTGATATTTTGAGCAAACGCAGGCTCAGCTTTTGCTGATATATAATCGCTGCCGTCTGAGTTTATAAATGCTACTTCGTATCATTTTTCACGATAGGCTGGTGTTATGTAATTTCACTTATTGTTATCTTTTATTAAGTAGTTATCTACTATATGTGTTATTTTTTCATTTACATCAAAATCACTTATTGTGTTGTTTATGTCTTCTTGTATTGTAGTTCATAGTTGTCTTTGTCATCGTCATATGTTTTGATAATGTATCAAATGAGCTATAAAATCTATTGGTTCATAGCCTCACATTTGATCTTTAAAGAAAATATTATTTTTTAATTTATTTTCCAGTTTTTCTATTAAATAGTTTTCAGGTATTAGATTATATGGACGAATAGCGTTGCTTGCTATGGGTGAGGCTAATGGATCTCACTGACTAAGTTTGTTGTATGCTTGGCTATTTTGGTTGTAAAAAATACTTTTTTTCTGGTTTTGCGAAATCAAGTATTCATTGTATTTTTTTACTGTTTCTATCAAATATTTTTTTATAGCAGATGATATTTCTTCAGGAGTTTTTAATTTTAATATATTATTATTTCCACTGAAAACCTCTGATTTGTATAGATTTGGGTATATAAATGTAACTTTGTCTCATCCAATTCATTTAAATGTGATATATTTTGGAGAATCTATTGGTCTGTCAGATGTGGTTAAATTCATTCATGGTATTTGTGCTGTCAATCATGTGTTTGTGGACGTTGGTATCATTTGTAGTTTTTGATAAGTTGTTGTATAAGAATTGGTTACATTGGAGTTTGGTATTTTGTTTTGTATTGATCCAAAAGGATTAAAACTATTTATCAAAGCTCATATACTTGATCCATCAAAATCAAAATCTTGAAAACTAAAAGATGTTATTTTATCTATTTCATTATTCATATCGCTTCTATAATTGCTCAAATTGTCTCTCACTGTATCTATGGCATTACATAAGCTTGCGTATGTGCTATTACATCATAGCGATACTCAGCTATTGTTTTGTATATGTGCATTTATAGCCAATCTTTTTGTCCACAACATTGACGATAATGTTATAGAAAGTCTATCTATATCATCATATTCATTTTTAGCATTTATTACCAAAGGCTTTATACTATTAAATTTATTGTTTGTGTTTAATACTTTTGTAAATAAGTTAGTTTTTCGTGTATTTAAAAATATTAACTTTCGATCATTTATTTTAAAATTATAAAACTGTTCATCCATATATTCATATATATAGTCATACCCAAAAGTATCCACAAAGCCATCTAGGTCTAGTAGTTGGTTTTTTATTTTTTCTGAATTATTTTTTACATTTATATAGTCTTGTTGTGTAAATGCAACACTCCATTGGTTTGCAAGTTGTTGGATTTGCGTAGCATTCATATTTTGTAGACTAGAAAGACTGAAATTATTTATGCTTGATATTTTATTTTGTATTCAATCCACATAATTTCATAGTTGTTTTAGATTGTATGTTGCTCATCATGTATTTACAAGATTTAGATCATCAATTCTCCTTTGTACACCGTCATCTAGTCTATCTAGCTTGTCTATCAAAGATTCATAAAATCTTTTTGAAGGAGAAGTGTTATCATTAAACACTTTGTAGTTTGTTCATTTTAACTCAATATTTGTGGATAAATCATTTTTTACCCTTGAATCCAATGTCCTGTATGTAAAAATTTCTCAATTACCTACGCATTCATTGTCATATTGTTTTTTTATCTTGATTATATCTCATTCCCAAGATGCACTAGCATCAAATTTATTAAAAAAGTTTACAGTGCTTGCTTGTATAGGATTTACATATATCCAACTAGGATTATCCATATTTCATATAGGTAGTCGATTTGTAAATTTCATATCTTCTCCCATACTAGAATTATATCACAATCCAAATAGATCTGGTGCGTTTTCTTCTTTATTTTTATTGTAATATTTTTGTTGGCTTGGTACAAATTTTTGTTGTATCAATCTAGAATATTTATTTATTCATTCAAAACTATTCGCTTCTTTTTCACTTTGATTTATTGCTTTACTTCAAGCGATATCAAACACAGGCATTACTGCATCTTGAAATCTATATCCAGAAAGCCATCAATTCATGCCAGATAAATTAAGTGGAGATGCTCATCATCGATTTCTAATAGCAAACTCTTGTGGCATTTCACATCCTCATTGTTGTTCTTCATTATTGGCATTACATAGATGTTCTTCTGGTGCAGTATCTGCCTCTCGTCTTCTTTTTCTCCAGCATATACCCAAAAATCTTTTATCACATTTTGTATTCCAGTATTCTCTTTTTGCTATTTTATTGTTTTTGTATATTTCCAATTCTTGTACTGTTTTTGAGATGTTGTATCATCTATTAGCATCCACTTGGGTAGCAAAAATATCATAAGATCATCATATTGATTTTTTATTAAGATCTACAGTGTTTAGATCCAGCGATGGAATAGTTCATGATTGAATATCACTTATAGTCAATCAAGATATGTTATTTAAATTTCTAAAAGTTCATCTATAGCTAGATGTCTGTTGCATTTCATCTATATTTTTTGCACTTATACCAAAAAAATAGTTTTCGTATGCACTATATTCTTTCCATGTACATGTAGGATTTATATTAGAAAACTTTTCAAATCAATCATATTTTAGATAAGTAACAGGTATGACATCATTCAGCCAATATTTTTCTTTTTCTATTTTTTCATCCACAATATTTTCAAGAGCTTCATTAAATAGTATTATCAAAGGATCTATTCATCAATCCATTCTCAATACAGTTTCATCTTTCTGTTCCATTTTTAAGTAGTGGGTGTCTAGAGATGTACGACTTGCTCAACTACCATCAGATCATGTAAATTGTTCTACCCACCTATTAGCTGTCTCTACATTTTTTACTGTTCTATCTAATTGTTTTCATCATATCAATGATGTATATGATTTTAGGTAACCATCTTTTATTATTCTTTCTATGGACATCGTTGGCGTGCTCATTGTTTCTGTGACTGACATTAATTCATTTGCTCCAGAAAATCATTCTAACAAACCAGAAATCATATCATTGTGAGAGCCTTGCATTATCTTGATCATCAAGTCACTATATCTTTTGTATCATATGTCTTCAGCAAACAAAAAGTTGTTTATATATGATCACAAGGCTTCTGAATAAAAATATTGTTTGTTGGCAACAATATCATCATACCAAATGTTTTTTCAAATAAAATTTGATGGGTCTTCTGCATATTTTTTTAATTTGTTGAAATAGTCTTTGTACTCGTTTACTTTATCAAAATTTATTAATCCATGCCAGATTTCTGGCTGTCATTTTGGACTATCATTGTATACAAAATATTTTATATCATCATCCCAGATAAATTTTTGTTCCTCAAAATCCACATAAGGATATATCGTAGGATATACGAATCAATTTTGATTTACTACAGGTAGTGGTATTTCTCATATCAGTATTACTCCAGCCAATTTGGATGGTTCTCCACTTATTCCATCAAAATACATATTTTCCAAAATTTTTGTGATTTCAGGGGCTGTTATGTTTTCTATATTTACGGGCAAAACTATAGCTTTTGAATTGGATATGGCATTATATCTAGTGTTGCTATCAGATCATTGTATATATTTTTTTGCATACCGTTCTATGTCATTTTCCAATGAACTATATATTTTGTCATCCACAAATATGGCCACTAAATTAGTCAAATCCAACTGGCTCTCTTGTGCATAAACTTTATTGAAATCCAAAAAAGAAAATGATTGTAAAAACGTAGATAGGGCATAAACCCGCATCACAAACATCACAGAATACTTTTTTATCAGTCTATTTCTCATATTTTATGTTTATATTTTTTGTAAATTTCTTTCTAAAATCAATTATAATCATAAACGTTTTTTATCAAAAAATATGTGCTATTTTGTGTTTATTTTGCTTGCTTTTGTGGAAAATGATATATAGTATGTTTTTGTAAACATTATCACAAAGATTTTTTTGTTGACTTTTTATTTTAAATACTTAAAGTTTGTTTGTAAAAAAATTAAAAAAAATAAAAAAAAGGAGGAAGTTATGAACAGTTATGATAAGAATGGAAACCTGGTAGTATTTGTTAGTGGTTCAGTTGTTGGAAACATCAAACAAGATAATTTGTCACTACAAAATTTAAAAAGCCAAAGAAAAAGGGCGGATGTTGTAGTTATTAAAACTCACTGTGGTATTCAAATCATAGAGGGAATTAAGGCAAAAGCAATACTTGCTAAGCATGACTTGGGTGAATATCGTAATCACCTTATTTGGCCAATTAGGCCCAACAAAAGGTCGCGAATAAGTGATATTGTTGTGTTTTATGATAAAGACACATTGATTAGTTTTTATAAAATTGGTCAAGAAGCAACCGACATCAAGAATCTTGGAGGGCTACCCGAAAATATGGAGATAGAGTTTGCTTATTTCCGTAAATAAATTATTTTGTATAGAGCGCCAAAGGAGCGCTCTTTTCTTTTTTTCAAAAAAACTATTTAAATATAGTTAGAATTGTTTATAAAAGTTTGAAAGTTATTAAGTCCGTTTAAATTAGATGGATTTTAAAGTTATCTAACTTTAAACTTTATAGCTTTAAACTTTATACTTATAAAGAAATTATGGACAAAATAATAATTACCAAATCACTTTTCAAAGAATTTTGCGAAAATCCAAAACTTGCTTGGTGGCACAAGCACGATCCTGAGATTTACAACAAGATAAATCAAGATATGTATTGAGCTATGAACTGAGCGCTGATTGGTCAAGAAGTAGAAAATATGGTCAAAAAACTTCGAGAACCCAAAGACATTAGTGTTGTTGCATGATATAATCCAAAATGAAATTATCACAAGGAGTATTCTGATGCAACACTCAAAACAATTTCACACAAACCACCAATCATATATCAAGCATGACTTGTTTGGGACAATCTCTTTGTAAAATGTGATTTCTTAAAATTAAATGACGAGTGAAAATACGATCTCGTAGAAGTAAAAGCCAAAAATAATATCCGTAAAACCAATAAAAATGAAGATCTTTTGGAAGATTTGATAGCAGATTGTAGCTTCCAAAAATACGTACTTCAAAAATCTTTATGAGATAACTTTTCTGGAAAAGTTTGGATATATTCACTCAACAAAGAATATATCAGAGATTGAGATATTGTGCCTTCTCAAATAATCGCCAAAGAGGACGTAACAGAGGAGTTGGCGACAGTAGATTGGATAGAAAATCAAATTGCATTGATAAACAAGACTATATGACTTTCAAAATCAGATTTTGAACAACGATTTCCATACCAATGAGAAAATCCTCTCATATATTTTGGTGAATCTCCAAAAAAATGAACAATCCGAAATATACCACACTTCAAAACATCCAAGAAAAAATTATTAGCATTGTACGAATTATGAAAGATAAATATAGATGATCTTTGACCAGAAGAATTGGGACTTATATCTTCAAAAGATATAGCAGAAAATAATTTTCAAAAATATATCAAAATGTTTAAAGAATGAGTTCAGTTTGATAAAGATGCTATAAAGTCTACTTTTGAGAATTTGTCATTTCCATTGTTTTTTTATGATTATGAGACAGTGTCTTGGCCTATTCCTATTTTTCAAAAGACACATCCACGACAGCAGACCGTAGTACAATATTCTATGCATAGAATGGATGCAGATGGCACTATTACACATTATGAGTGACTAATTAGTCCCTTTAGCCAGACCAACATCTCTGTGGTAGATAAATTTGTCCAAGATATATGAGATCCAAAATGAACATTTATAGTTCGAAATAAATGATTTGAAAACAGTAGAAATGATGAAATGTGAATAATGTATACACAATACAAGGAATTTTTTGAGCAAGTAAATTTACAGACATTTGATCTTATGGATGTTTTTAGAAATTTGCATTATTTTGATCCAGACTTTGGCGGTTCTTGTAGTATCAAAAAAGTTCTTCCCGTGGTTTCAGACATTACATACGAAGGCATGACTGTTTCAAATGGTGGAGTAGCATCAGATTATCTGTATCAGCTTATCCAAAACAAACTTCCAATTCAGATATCCACGCAAGATTTGTTAGAATATTGTAAACAAGATACACGAGCTATGGTAGAAATTTACAATTTTTTGAAACAAAAGATTTCTTAGACTCATTTTTTTTAGTATTCAAAAAAGAGTCCATATGGACTCTTTGAAAAAAAAAGTTTAATTTAATTTTTGATTTTTTTGATAAACTTTAGATATACATCTTAGGTCCTCAAATTCTGATATAAATAATTCATCATTGGTTATTATTTTATATACTTCACCAATATCTGTCATTGTTGTTGCTTTGATGTCTTTTAGGCTTCCTTTTGCAACATAAATATAGCAAATATCTTTTTTGTTATCAATAACCAATAAGAATTCTAAGTCCATATTTTTTTGTAAAAAAAGAACAAACAAATTTAATTGATTTGGGCTATCTATAAGCTTCAATCCAATTGATTTTAAATCAAAATTTATTTCTAAATTTTGTTTTTCAAACTTACTAACCAAATTTTCTTTGGCTTTTGATATAGCATTTTCAATGCTACAATTTCTGAAAAAAACCATAAATCTTTCCATAATTTTTTTATTTTTTTAGTTTATTTTTTGTTAAATTGTAAAACACTATAAACATAAAATTTACAAAATCAAGCAAAATTTGACAAAAATAAAAAAATATCTATAATATTTTTGTAAATTTGTTTTTATATTTTAAATTTGTCGTGATGTCTAAATGTAAATATTGTGGTAAAAGTGCTTGATTATTTAGAAACAAACATAAAGATTGTGCTATCTTGCATGATACAAATGAAGCTAAGATAGATAAAATGATTTATGGGTGTTTTTTTTCAAATGAAGATATGAGTAAATTAAAAAAAGATATAATTAGTCTGGCAAAAAAATCTTACATATCTCCTAGAGAGCTGGATACAATATATATAACAAATTATAACAAGGTAGTAAAACAGTTTTTGTATGATGGTATGGTCACAAACCAAGAAGAAATTAAATTAACTCAGTTTAAGGATGTTTTTGGTTTTGAACAAAATTTTTTGGATCAACAAGGATTGTTTCAGAAGTTTATCAAGGCGGTTGTAGTTAGAGATATAGCAAATTGAGCTATGCCAAATGTTGAGTTTGACTCTGGTTTAAATATGCCATTTAAGCTTAATAAATGAGAAAAAGTCATTTGGTTGTTTGATGATGTAGAGCTTTATGAGAAAGACAAAATAAATTCTTTGGCTAAAAATTTTTGGAATCGTTCTGATTCTGATGATGAATTGTTTTTTTCTTCTACTTTTTCAAATGATTCAGTTAAGACAAAAGGTATGAAATTTTTAAATGTTGGTCAATTTGTCATCACCAACCAAAATACTTATTTTTTATTTGATGATGATAAATATATAAAAATAAACGTAAAAAATTTCACAAACTTAATACCTTATCAAGACTGAGTTTGATTTAAATCACAAAATAAAATCAATTCTTTTCAAGTTTTTAAAAACCTTGATTGACGATTTACATACAATGTTATGTTTAATTTAAATAGGTAGTTTTTAATAGGTAGTTTTTTTCGATTTAAAAAAAGAGTCAATTTTGACTCTTTTTTTATCATATTAGGAATTTTATAAATTCTCATCACGCTAAATCAGTACAAAATAACTTAATTCTGCAAAAGCAGGTTCAGTTTTTTTTATTTTACATTAAGAATGTTCTCTTTAATTTTTTGCATAACACATATGCATTATTAAATTACTTTTTTTTAGCAGGGGCTTTTTTTGCAGCTGGCTTTTTAGCAACTGGTTTTTTAGCAGGAGCTTTTTTAACTACTTTCGCAGCAGGTTTTTTAGCAGCTTTAGCAGGAGATTTCTTTGCAACTGGTTTTTTACAAGGCATTTATATATTTTATAATAAAATAAATCACAAACATAACTTTGTCTATATAGGACCTTTTATGATAAAAGCAATGGTAAAATCCTTAAATAATTTGTGTTAAAAATAGGCTCTAATACTAGTATTTTGTTTTATAAACACTTTTTATGTATTGTTTTTCTCAGAGCCAAACTTGCTTTTCTAAATGTGTTTTTGTTTGTTTATTTTTTTATGTTATACCGAACCGTTTTAGAAATCTACCTGTCGGTAGACAGGCCTGCCTGCGGTAGATATACTTACTTTATTGGTGTTTTAGTATAATTGTATATTGTGTCGTATATATAGTAATATATTTTTTTTATTTTTCTCTTGCATTTTGTGTCTAAATATATACATTACTGTCAACTTACCGAAGACAGTAGGCTATTCTATTAATTAGAAAAGTAAGTTCCTACCTAGGTTATATCAAAAATTTTTTTGTTATAACTTCATCTTCGGGTGTGGTTTTTTTTTAAATTTAGAAATTGAATATTAAAAATGGCTATTACTAAAGAAAAGAAACAAAATCTAATTAAGGAATATGTACAAGATTTGCAAGAAGCAAAAAATTTGATAATTATCAAACAATCTTGACTACCTGTTTCTAAAGATGCAGAAGTTAGAAAAAGTATTAGAGATGAAAGTGGTAAATTTAATGTAATTAGAAAAAGGCTTTTTCTTAGAGCTCTAAAAGAAGCTGGATATCCAGAAATAGATTTAAATCAAATCCCTGGATCTGCTGTTGCTGTTTATTCAAAATGAGATGAATATGCTCCATTGAAGGCTATAAACAAGCATATAAAAGACTTCCAGAAAGCAAAAGATTCTACTGCTAGTTTTGAATTTTTGTGAGGATATTTTGAAAAAGAGTGGAAAGACTGATCTTATGTTAATGAATTGGCAAATATACCAAGCAGAGATGAATTGTTGTCAAAATTGGTGTGGTTGTTCAATTATCCAGTACAATCTCTTACTTCAGTTTTGGATCAAATTGCAAAAAAGAAAGTAGAATGATGAGACGCTGCTCCAGAAACAAAAGAAGAGAGCAAGCAAATTGTTGCAGAAGAAACTAATGAGTCTCAAAAAGAAGAATATGTAAGTACAGATTTACAAAACAATACAGAATCTGTTGTAGAAGAAGCTACAGAAGAAGAAAAGGCAGAATAATAAAAACTTTGTTTCAACTTTTTTGTTTTCAATAGGTTACAAAGATGTAATAATTATGTTATTGTGTCTTTATAACCTGTTGGAACATCTAATGTTGCAACTTATCATAAAAACATTTACTTATTAATTAGTATTGAGAATGGAATTGTCAAAGAACGCACAAAAAATCATGGATTTAGTAAAAGAAATGAGTGCAATCGAATTAAATGAGCTTGTTAAAGCTTTTGAAGAAGAATTTGGTGTTACTGCTGCTGCTACTGTTGTTGCTGCAGGAGGTCCTGTTGCAGGTGCTGCTGATGCTGGAGATGCTGCTACTGCTGCGAACATCGAACTTACAGAAATTGGTCAACAAAAGATCAATGTTATTAAAGTTGTAAAAGAATTATTGTGACTTTGATTAAAAGAAGCAAAAGACTTGGTTGAGAAAGCTCCTGTTATATTAAAAGAAAATGCAAAAGATGATGAAATCGAAGCATTTAAAATTAAGTTACAAGAAGCTGGTGCAACAGTAACTGTTAAGTAGTCTAAATTTTGGTATACTTGCTTGATTTTTGTTTATAAAAAAATAAAAAAGCATGTAATGCCTAAAATTTTAGAAAAAAATTTATTTAATTCTGAAAACTGATAATGAGTGTTACTGTAAAACAAATAGTAGATTCACAAGTGCATGTTGGTACCTTAAAAAGTGAAGCTCATCCAAAAACAAGTAATTATCGATTGGATATCGTAAACAATATTGTTGTTTTAAATCCAGAAATGGTTTTGGATCAGTTAAACAAGGCAAAAAAGAAAGTGCAAGATGTTAGAAATTCTGGACAGGATATTTTGATAGTTTGTGAAAAAAAGATGTATGCGGCAGAAATGAAAATCTTATGAGAAAAATACAAAGTATCTTATCTAAACTATAAAGCTCCAGGATGATTTTTAACTAATTTTGATACTTTTAAGGCTAGAATTAGCTCAATGAACAAAATGAGTTCTTTTATCGAAACTGAAGAATTTTCTTCTTTAACAAAAAAAGAGCAATTAGTTCATAAGAGAAATTTAGCTAGAACCAAAAAAATATACGAATGAGTTAAAAACTTGTCTTGAAAGCCAGGTTTGGTAGTAGTAGTTGATGGTTCTATGATGGAAAACTTTGTAAGAGAGTTGTCTTCACAATGAGGTATTGATAGTATAGTGATATCTTCTACAAATTATAATAAATATTTGTGAGAAAATGATGTGATTGCAAATATGTTAAGTTACAAAAGTATAGATTTTGTAATGAATTATATATTATCTTAATCCAAAAATTATATGGAAATAAAAAACATTCTTCAGTCTGATGATGTTAAAGACACAGAAAATACCTTTATATACATGCCTAGTAGTTCAGAAAAAAAAAGAGCTATTATGATGTACTTGTTTTTTGGTATTATGGTGTCTATTACAAAAAAAGATATGAATTCTTTTGAGTATTATCATTTAAAACAATCATCTGGTTGGCGAATATTGTTTTTATTGGTTTTGGTTTTTGATGTGGTTTTATTGTTTTTGCCTATAATAAAATATTTATGAATCATACCCTTATTAATATTGGTTGTTGCTTGGGTTATTAATGTAAAACAAGCTCGAGATTGAAAATATTTTATAGACAAGAAGGAGTCATTTTTAGCATTATTTTCTTGAATAGGTAATCGATTTATTGAATTGTTTGAAATATCGGTTAATATACCTAAAAATGTTTGAGAAGATTCCGATAAAGATATTTTACCAGATCAATTGCCACAAAACGATATAATTTCAGAAAATATCAACAATTCTGAAAAATCTGACATAGAAATGGATTTAGATAAAAAATAAACTTTTATCCCAAAAATACAAATATCATGGGTATAGATATGAATTTATTAAAACAATTAAGAGAGGCTACATTTGCTCCTCTTAAAGATTGTAAAGATGCTTTAGTAGAAGCAAATTGAGATTTACAACAAGCACAAGAAATTTTAAAAGAAAAATGAATTTTAAAAGCTGGTAAAAAAGCAGATAGAGAAACCAATGAATGAATCGTAAAAGTTGCAAGTCAAGACAACAAAATAGCTTGAGTAAAGTTATTGTGTGAAACAGATTTTGTAGCCAAAAATGAATGATTTAACGAGTTGTGTGACAATATATTAAATGCAATGTTGTCTCAAGATGACGTTTTCTCTTCTAGAGAACAAGCGCCTTCTTCTTTAGTAGAAAAATTAGATACTTTAGTAAAAGAGGCTGTTTGAGCTATATGAGAAAATATGCAATTAAGCGAAATTATGTTAACAAAAGAAAACGGATTTGTTTATAATCATCCTGGAAACAAAGTTGCTTCTATAGTATTTTTTGAATGAGAAGACAAAGATATTGCAAAAGAGATAGCTTTACAAGTAGCTGCCATGAATCCAGTTTATTTAGATTTTGATTCTGTTCCTGGTGATATAGTATCAAAGATGGAGTCGCAATTTCGTCAAGAACTTTTAGATTCTTGAAAACCAGAAAATATGGTAGATCAGATATTACAATGAAAATTAAGCAAGGCTTTGGCAGAAGATGTTCTATTAGAACAAGAATATATTAGAGATGGTTCAAAGAAAATAAAAAACATAATGCCAGAATGATTTAAAATAAAATCTTACATAAGACTATCTGTTAAATAATTTAAGATATTAGTTGTTGCTTTATTGGTAATTAGTTATTAGTTTATTATTAGCTATAGGCCATTAATCAATTATAAACCGTACACTGTAAAATTTACATCAATGATAAAATTAAAATGCAAAAGTATGAATTAGTTCTAATGTTAAATCCTCAAGTACAAGATTCTGAGAGAAAAGATCTTTTATCTAAATTTGAGGAAGAATTTAAAAAAAACATTGTCCAAAAAGATGATATTTGACTTAAAGAAACATCTTATGATATAAAGTCAATAAAATGAAACAATAGAATTTATTATGTTTCTTATTGTTTGGAATTGGATAATGATTGATTGGCATCAGTTAAAAAGTCTTTGTTATACTCTAATGTTATTACAAGATACGAAATTTTTAAAATGACAAGCAATCAAACATTTTTTGAATTTGAAAAATTACAAAAAGAGCTACAAGAAATTATAGATTCTCGAGATGATAAAAGATTTTGAAATAAAATATCATTTTTGTCGCATTTAGAAAATGATAGATATATTAACTGGAAATCTGTAGTGATACTAAAAAAGTATTTAACCAGATTTGGTAGTATAAAGCCTAGAAAATATACAAAAAATCATGTGAAAACTCAAAAAAAACTTAGAAGAGAAATTATAAGAGCTAGAGGTTTATGATTACTAGACTTTATTCAATAGTTTTGTTTTTATACTAAGATAAAAAATACAAACCTGTTTTTATTTAAAAAAAAGTTAAAATGGCAAGTAAATTAAGAAGAATTAGAAAATATAAATGGCTAAAAAGATTAAGAACGCACTGATTTAGAGAAAGGATGAAAAAGCGAACTGGTAGAAATATTCTATCAAACAGAAGAAAGAAAGGAAGAAAGCAGCTGACACCACAAAGATCTTAATATAATAATTTATATTAAGACTCTTTTTGTAAAAGTAAAAAAGTCTTAAACTGTTGTTTGTTTAAAATAAACAGACAATAGACTATCAGTAAAACGTTTACTTTCCCTAAAAATTTCACAACACATGCCTACAAAAAAAACAACAAAAAACCTTTCAGTTTATGCACAAAATAAACAAAATAAAATACCTGCAGTTTTCCAAAAATGCTTCCAAAAGGATGGTAGATATTATTTAAATATGCCAAAAAATTTTGAAGAATATCCTGATTTATTGGCTTTACAAAAAAGAGGTTACAAAGATTTTGTGGAAAAATATATCCACAATTTGTTTGATGAAATCAATCCAATATGGGATATTGCTGGAGAAAAAATGTTTGTGTCTATATCTGATATAAAAATATCAGAGCCTCAACAAGACATAGATGAATGTAAAAAGAAGGAGCTAACTTATTGATGAGTTGTTTCTTGAAAAGTTAAATTGGTAGAAAAAACAGAAGAGGATTGAAAAAAAGCAACTGAAAAGGTTCTTTTTTCAAAACGCGCAAATATTGGTACTTTACCACTTATGACACCGTATGCTTCTTATATTATAAATTGAGTTGAAAGAGTTATAATCTCTCAAATTATAAGGTCTTATGGTATTTTTTATAACAAGAAAGATTTTGGATTTTGATTTAAAATAATACCAGAAAGATGACCTTGGGTAGAAACAAAAGTAGAAAAATCTTGAGTTATTGTGGTTAGAATAAATAAATCTAGAAAATTTCCAATTACAAGTTTACTTAGAATATTTGGAGCAGAGACAGATGAAAGTATAAAAGAATTATTCTTAGATTCTTTGGATGAGGACGATACAGATTTTGTGGATATTACACTAAAAAAAGATCCAACTACAGATGCTTTGTCTGCAGCAGAGTTTATTTACAACAAGCTTAGACCTGGTGAATTGATTGATAGCTATAGTGCTTTAGATTATATAAAAAATCAATTTTTAAGCTCAGATAGAATAAATATATGAAGAATAGCAAGAAGAAAGATTAATGCTAAATTATGACTTAAAAAAAACTTAGATGCTCCAGAATCAAATATTTTTGATGGAGAAGATTTGGTAGCTTCTATAAAATATTTGTTAAATCTATCAAATCACAAAAAATGATATTATGTAGATGATTCAGATCATCTTTCAAATAAAAGAGTTAGGACAATGTGAGAAATATTGTATGCACATT
This sequence comes from uncultured Candidatus Peribacteria bacterium, assembly GCA_964609035.1. Lineage (GTDB taxonomy): Bacteria > Patescibacteriota > Gracilibacteria > Absconditabacterales > Absconditicoccaceae > JALOAF01. The sequence continues at coordinate 7,981 of CAZSQL010000006.1, read as the reverse complement.
TAGGTCCAGTTATGAGAAAATTTGTGAAATCAGTTAAATGAAAACTTTCTGTTTTAAATATGGAAAATGTTTTGAAAATAACTGACTTAGTAAACTTTAAAATAATTGATAATTCGATTAAAAGTTTTTTTGCTACATCTCAATTATCTCAGTTCTTAGACCAAATTAATCCATTGTCAGAATTAGAACATAAAAGAAGAATAACTGCATTATGACCTGGTTGACTAAAAAGAGAAACAGCGAAATTTGAGGTTCGTGATGTTCATCCTTCTCACTATTGAAGAATTTGTCCGATTGAAACACCAGAATGACAAAATATATGATTAGTAACATATCAATCATTATTTTCTCGCATAAATGAAGAATGATTTTTGGAAACACCTGCATTTAAAGTATTAAAAGAAGTGCCAGCAAAAAAAGATAAATTAGTAAATAGAATAGCAGATCGTGACATTTTTGAATTAGACTCAAAATGAAATAATACAAAAACAATAATTGTAAAAGAAGATAATATCATAGATGAAAAGTTGGCAGAAAAAATAGAAAAAGTTTACTGAAAACTACAAACAACAGTAAAAGTAAAACCATTTATTAGTGACGAAGTAGAGTATATATCTCCTGAATTGGATGAAAAATATTTTATAGCTGATGCTACTACAGCCACAGATGATTATAATAATATAACTACAAAACGTGTTGCTGCAAGACATTTCGATGAGATGGTTACACTACACATAAAAGATATTACTCATGTTGATGTAAATCCATCACAAATATTTTCTCCAAATACATCATTAATTCCATTTTTGGATCATAATGATGCAGTTCGTGCTTCGATGTGAACAAACCAAAATAGACAATGATTACCATTGTTAAAAAATGATGTACCTTTGGTTTGAACTGGATTAGATAAAATGATACAACAAACTCATGTTGTTATGGAAGCTGAAGCAGATTGAGAAGTGGTTTATGTCGATGGTAAAAGAGTGAAAGTAAAATATAAAACTTGAATAAAAGAATATAATTTAACAAACTATAAAAGATCTAATGCAAAAACTTGTATACATCAAGTTCCAAGAGTTTCATTGTGACAAAAAATCCAAAAATGAGATATAATTGCAGAAGGTCCTTGTAGTGAAAATGGAGAATTGGCTATAGGTAAAAACTTAAAAATAGCTTTTATGCCTTGGAAATGATACAACTATGAGGATGCTATAGTGATATCACAAAGGTTAGTAAAAAATGATTCTCTGACTTCAGTACAAATAGAAGAAAAAGAAATTGAAGTTTCAGATACGAAATTATGACCTGAAGAAACAACAAACGATATCCCATGAGTTTCTATGTCGAAATTGAAAAATCTTGATGATGATGGTATCATAAGAATTTGATCTATTGTAAAATGATGAGATATATTGGTATGAAAAATTACACCTAAATCAGAAGGAGAATTAACACCTGAAGAGAAACTTATACAAGCAATATTTTGAGATAAATCTAAAAATGTAAAAGATACTTCATTGTATATGCCATCTGGAAGTGAATGAAAAGTTATTGATGTTGTTATTCTAGATGCAAAAAAATGAGACAATCTAATGGCTTGAGTAAGAAAAAAAATAAAAGTTTATGTTGCTAGTACAAGAAAAATAGAAGTTTGAGATAAATTGGCTGGTAAACATGGTAATAAAGGTATTATTGCTGTTGTTGTGCCAGAAGAAGATATGCCATATTCAAGAGATTGAGAACCAATTGATGTAGTATTAAATCCTTTGTGAGTAATATCTCGTATGAACTTATGACAATTATTTGAAGTTCAACTTTGATATATAGCACAAAAATATTGAATAAAATTTGCTGTTTGAGCATTTTCTAATTTTTGATTAGAAGACTTCAATAAATTGATAAAAGAACTTTGAATAGAGGAAGAAATTCATGCACAATTGTATGATGGACAAACATGAGAACCATATGACAACAAAGTTACTGTTTGATATATGCATTTATTAAAACTAGTACATATGGTTGAAGACAAAATTCATGCTAGATCTGTTTGACCATATTCATTGATTACACAACAACCATTGTGATGAAAATCAAGACAATGATGACAAAGATTTTGAGAGATGGAAGTTTGGGCTCTAGAAGCTTATTCAGCAGTTTATACATTACAAGAGATGTTAACTGTTAAGTCAGATGATGTAATATGAAGAAATAAAATGTATGAATCAATTATAAAAGGTCAAAAACCTAATATATGATGATTGCCAGAATCTTTCAACTTGGTTACTTATTTGTTTAAATGATTATGACAAAATATCCAGGCTATGACTCAAGACGAATTAGATGAAATTAAGCAAGAAAGATTTAATAAAATAAAAGAACTTGGATTATCTTCTTTAATGAAAGAATCTGTTATTTCAGACGAGGAGGTAGTTGAGGAAACTGAAGTTTTAGAAGAGAAAGAAGATATCATAGATAAGGTTATAGAAGATATGGTAGAAAGTTGAGAGTTGGATGATTAAATAGTCGATAGTCATTAGCCAATAGCTATTAGCTAATGACCAAATGGCTATGGTTTAATATTAACTTGATCAACTTACTTACTAACAAAAAATTTATTTTCACTTAAATTATTTCTCATGCAAAAATCTAAATTTGATTGAATTCTTGTTACACTTGCTTCTGTAGATGACATTTCAAAACGATCTCACTGAGCAGTAGACAATCCAGATACAGTTAATTATAGGACATGAAGACCAAAACAACATTGATTGTTTTGTGAAACTATTTTCTGACCTGTAAAAAACTATGAATGTAGTTGTGGTAAATATAAATGAGTAAGATATAAATGAATAGTTTGTGAAAGATGTGGTGTAGAAGTGACAACATCAAGAGTTAGAAGATCTAGGATGTGACATGTAGATTTAGCATCTCCAGTTGTTCATGCTTGGTACAAATCTAGCCCATCATGATGAATACACCAACTATTACAGCTTTCTTCAAATGAAATTGATAGAATTCTAACTTTCGTAAAATATGCAGTTCCTGAAAAAATTACAGAATCTCAAAGAAAAGAATTAAAGGCTAAATTACAAGAAACATTGGATAGCAAGTTAATAGAGTTAGAAAATTTATACAAATCAGAATCAGAAGAAGCAAAAGATAATCAAAAAAAATTAAAAGAAGTTGAAAAATTATATAATGATAATAAAGAGAAATTAGGCCAGGAATTTAATAGATTAAAATCCATAGTATCTGATCTTGATTTCTGAAAAACAATACTAGAAAGTGATTTTAGAAATATTTTTTGGAAATATTCAGATATAATTAAATTTGTGTCTGGTCCAGAATGAGTTTTGAAAATGTTGCAAAGTATTGATGTAAAAAAAGAAATAAAAATCAGATTGGATGAATATTCAAAATTAAAATCTGTGGAGCAAAAAAAGAAATTAATGTCATTGATAAAACTTCTTATCAATCTGTATGTTTCGGGTGTAAAACCAGAAAATATGATTTTAAGAAAATTACCTGTAATACCACCAGATCTTAGACCAGTAGTACAACTTGATTGATGAAAATTTGCATCATCTGATGTAAACTTGTATTATAGAAGAGTTCTTATGAGAAACATTAGACTTAGAAAAATGATACAAGTTGGTATGCCAGATGTTGTAAAGAAAAATGAAATAAGATTATTGCAGGAATCTGTAAATAATTTATTGGTTTGAGAAAAATGATGACCAGTGAAATGATGAGCTTGAGTTAAAGTTTTCAAATCGCTTTCTGATATGCTTTCTGGTAAAGAATGAATATTTAGAAAAAATCTACTTTGAAAAAGGGTTGATTATTCTGGAAGATCTATTATTACAGTTTGACCTAACTTAAGATTGGATGAGTGTGGGTTACCTATATATGTTGCTGTAAAAATGTTTACACCGTTTATTATATGAAAATTAATAGACAAAAAGATCGTATATACCCCAAAACAAGCTGAAAAACTTATAAAAGAAGAATCTCCTATTGCGCTTAAATTTTTGGAAGAAGTAATAAAAGATAAATATGTTTTATTGAATCGTGCACCTACACTTCATAGACTTTCAATAGAGGCATTTAAAATAAAACTTATGCCATGAAAGACTATTAGACTTCATCCTCTTGTTTGTCCTGCATTTAATGCCGATTTCGATTGAGATCAGATGGCAGTACATCTTCCTTTATCAGATGAAGCACAAAAAGAGGCAAGAGAATTTATAGCTGCAGATAAAAATATTTTGAGACCATGATCATGAGAACCAACTATTACTCATTCTCAAGATATGGTTTTGTGAATATATTATTTAACAGATTATTTCAATAAAAAATATCCAGATTACAATACTATTGAAGAGTGGGAAAATAAATCACCAGTTATATGATATTTTGAATCCATGGATAGTGTTTTGAAATCTTTTGAAAATTGAGACATAAGTGAAAAAGATAAAATAGTATTAAAGTTTAGATGAGAGTCTTTGACAACAACTGTTGGTAGAGTTATTTTCAACTCTGTTTTGCCAGAAAAGATACAATTTGTTAATTTTAATCATACAAAAAAAGAATTAAAAAATTTGTTGAGTAAAATATTTGATACTTATGATATGGCGACAACAGTAAAAGTAGCTGATGATATAAAAGATCTTTGATTTTATTATGCTACAATAGCTGCAAATTCTATCAATATCACTGATATGAAGGTTCCAAAAGAAAAAGAAGAGATATTGAAACATTGAGAAGAAAATGCAAATGATATATATAAATATTTCTTTAAATGATTTTTCTCAGATCTTGAAAAACACAGAATGATTGTGGAAATATGGACTAAAGTAAAAGCAGATGTAGAACAACATTTGAAAAATATAATATGATCTGGTAATGATCTTTATAGTATGGTAGATTCTTGAGCTAGATGATCACAAACACACATGACACAGATATCTGGTATGAAGTGACTTGTTGTTAATCCAAAATGAGAAATTATCGAGTTGCCCATCAAAGGAAGTTTTGTAGAATGATTAAAACCTACAGAATACTTTATTTCAGCTCACTCTTGAAGAAAATGAAAAGCTGATACCGCTTTAAGGACTGCTGAATCATGATATTTGACTAGAAAACTTTGTGATGCATCTCAAGAAGTTGTTGTGAGAACTGAAGATTGTTGAACAGAAAGAAATATATTTATAACCAAAGAAGAATCAGAATTGAAAGGTGAAAACTTTTTTGACAATATATATTGAAGAGTATTGGCAAAAGATGTTGCAGACAATAAATGAACTGTAATATTAAAGAAATGAGATTTATTGGACAAAGAAAATATCACTCTACTAAAAAATTCTGATATTCTGGAAGTTTATTACAGATCTCCATTAACTTGTATGACTCCTAGTGGAGTATGTCAAAAATGTTATGGTATGGATTTGTCTACAAGAAAAATTGTTGATATATGAGTTCCTGTTGGTATTATTGCAGCTCAATCTATATGAGAGCCTGCAACACAGTTGACGATGCAAACATTCCATCATGGTTGAGTTGCTTGATGAGCGGATATGTCTCAAGGTATAGATAGAATTACTCAGCTTTTTGAAGTTAGACCACCAAAAAAATCAGCTGTTGTAGCACCATTTGATGGAGTAGTGTCTTTCTCAGAAAAATGAGCAGATAACTACGTAAACATAGAATCAGATTATCAAAAGAAACATTATATCATAAAAGACAAATATGATTTAGTAGTAAAAAAATGAGATAAATTAAAAAAATGATGAGAATATGCTATCAAATGATCTAGTAAACTAAAAGTACAAGAAGAAGGAACAGTATTGGAAGTTAAAAAAGATTCTATAATTCTTTGAATAAAGGATGTTGCTAAGAAATCATACAAGTGATTATCTCTTTTGTGTCAAGAGTGAGACTATGTTTATAAATGACAAATTCTTACCAATTGATCATTGGATATTTCCGAGTATAAAGCTATTGTTTGAGATCTACAAGCACAAAAATATATTATAAAAGAAGTTCAAAAGGTTTATGCAGATCAATGACAATGACTTAACGATAGACATACTGAGGTGGTTGTAAAACAATTATTCTCAAAAGTGTTTATAGAAAAACCGGGTGATTCTTGATTTATACCTGGAACATATGTAAAATATGAAGATTTTGTTAAAATAAATGAAGATATCATATCTCAATGAAAAGCTCCTGCAGAATGAAGAAGGTTGGCTCTTGGTCTTACAAATATTGCTAAAGAAACCGACTCTTGGCTTTCTGCAGCATCATTCCAAGAAACTATTAGAGTGATGGTATGAGCATCACTTAAATGAGCGATCGACACACTATCTGATCTAAAATCAAATGTAATCATAGGTAGATTGTTGCCAGTTGGTGAGGTATATAAGAAAGAACATGGATATGAATAATATTATAAAATAACAAATTCCTAATTGAAAATTACAAATAACTAAATTTTTAATTTATCTTGACAATAGAAGGTAAATTAATATAAAGAACTTCACTGTTCTGATTTATAAATTAATGAATAATTATGGCTCATAAGAAAGCAGCGTGATCCGCAAAAAACCTCAGAGACTCCAAACCAAAATATAGGTGAGTCAAGGTGTTTTGATGACAAAAAGTTCTAGCATGAAGTATTATTGTAAGACAAAAATGAAATAAATACGAGGCTGGTAAAAATACATACTTGGGAAAAGATTTTTCTATACACTCAAATATTGATGGTATTGTTGAGTTTTCAAAAGCAAACAAAACTAGATTTGATGGAAGAAAATATCTTAAAACAATAGTTAATGTTGTTCCAGCTATTATAGTTGAAACTAAAACAGTTGCAAAAAAAGAAGTTGAAAAAAAAGCGCCAGCAAAAAAACCAGTTGCAAAAAAAGAAGTTGAAGCTAAACCAGTTAAAAAAACTGTAGAAAAAAAAGAAGTTGAAAAAAAAGCGCCAGCAAAAAAACCGGCTGCAAAAAAACCAGTTGCTAAAAAAGCATCTAAATAGTTTAAATTATTTATTATTTTAGGTAAACTCAAATGGCAGGAATTAGTCCAAGAAATAAGATTTCCAAAAGTAGAAGAAATTCTAGACACTCTACATGGGAAAGATTACAATTAAAAAAGTTATCAAACAAATATTCTGTATCTAAATGTAATAATTGTGGAAAAACAAAATTACCTCACAGAGTATGTCCACATTGTGGATACTATAAAGGTAAACAAGTTATTACCATTAAATCAAAAAGCAAGGATACAGTAGTAGATGCATAAAAAGTTTAATCATTAAATTAAACTCCTAAATATGAAAGTTTGAAACAGAATAAATGCAAGAAAAGTAGTGTTGAGTTATTTCTATCAACGCTGCTTTTTTCATAATCTTGGAAAACAGAATGTGGCATTAAATGAGGTTTTGTCTGTCCAAAATATATTTGCTTCACAGTGAGATGTCTTTGCTGAATCAAAAAAAGAATTAGAATCTAAAATTAAATTACAGCTTAAAATAAGTGATGATGAAAATTTAGAATATTTTGTTAATATTTTTTTTGATAAACGAAAAGTAGATGAAATTGATACAGATTATGTATTCAAAGTTGGTTCTTCTTTTGAGAAGTATTTGCCTGAAGTTATAAAAGCAATAGATCAGCATACTCAAAGTTTTTCATTTTCAGAAATGAATACAATGAATCAATCAATATTTGTTTTGTGATATATAGAGCGAAAAGTGTTAGAAACACCAAAAGAAATACTCTTAAATGAATTAATAGAATTGGCAAAAAGGTATGATGATGAATGATCTCCAAAATTGATAAACGGAATTATGCACAAGATAGTCAACAGTTAATAGTTTACAGTTTACAGTGTAAATTTTTGTCTCCCTTTGGAAAAGGGAGAAGCCGAAGGCAGAGGGATTTAAATCCTCACCCCTTCGGGATCTCCTTTAAAA
>CAZSQL010000005.1:2975-47177 GCA_964609035.1 uncultured Candidatus Peribacteria bacterium | reverse complement strand
GAAAGATATTATCATACAAACATTTTGATAAAAACTCTTTCCTGCAAAAGAGCTTTTTTATTTATAGTAAATATAACAAAATGACAAAACATTTTTTTACTTCAGAGTCTGTGACTGAATGACATCCAGACAAAATTTGTGATCAAATATCTGATGCGGTGCTTGACGCAGTTCTAAAAGATGATCCAAATTGAGCTTGCTGCTGCGAAACATTTATTACAAAATGACTCGTTGTGGTTGGATGAGAAATTACCACAAAAGCTATACTAGATATTTCAGATATAGTAAAATCAGTGCTTACAAAGATTGGCTATACAAAACCAGAATATGGTATAGATGTAAATGCTTGCCAAATATTAAACGTAATTCAGCAACAGTCTCCAGATATAGCTCAATGAGAGATTCAAGATGATTCTTCCAAAAAAGAGCAGTGAGCTTGAGATCAGTGAATGATGTTTGGTTTTGCTTGCCGTGAAACAGATGAATATATGCCATTACCAATAACTTTGGCACATAATTTATGCCAAAAATTATCTGGAGTTAGAAAGTCTGGAGAATTGTCTTATCTGAGACCAGATGGTAAATCTCAGGTTACAGTAGAGTATGATAATGGTTTGCCAACTAGGATTGATACTATTGTGATAGCGGCGCAACATGATGAAAATATCGATTTAATCCAACTTAGAAAAGATATAAAAAACCACATTATTATCCCAGTTTGTGGAGATTTATTAGATGAAAATACAAAATTTCATATCAATGAGACTGGTAGGTTTGTAATATGATGACCAGAATGAGATACAGGACTTACTGGTAGAAAGATTATTGTAGATACATATTGAGGATACTCAAAACATTGATGATGAGCTTTTTCATGAAAAGTACCAAACAAACAAGATCGTTCTGGGGCATATATAGCTAGATATATTGCCAAAAACATAGTTGCAGCTAGACTTGCAGACAAGTTGGAAATACAAATTTCATATGCTATATGATTTTCACAGCCAACTTCTATCAATGTAAACTCTTTTTGAACAGGCAAAAGATCAGATTCAGAAATAGAAAAGATAATATTTGAAAATTTTGACCTTAGTCCAAGAGGAATTATACAAACATTAGATCTTAGAAGACCAATTTATTTTGCTACAGCTGCTTATGGTCATTTTGGTAGATCAGAATTCCCTTGGGAAAAATTAGACAAAGTAGAAAATTTAAAAAAATATTTGTAAAAAGTATTTTAATTATACATAAAAAGCCATCTGAAATGATGGCTTTTTAAAAATAATGCTTTTGAATTATTTAACAGTTATGTAGGCTAATGCTCTACATTCACAACCATACTTGCTTTTGAACATATAAATTATTTCATATGTTCCTTTACTTTCTGGTTTGAAATTTCCATCAAATATTTCTCCATTGGAATACCATTCTCCACCTTCTGGATATCCAGTTAATTGAAATGATTTCCCAAGACCAATTTCTTTGGGCGTCCATTCAATTGATACAACCGGACTTGGATGTACAGTTAGGCTAATTTTTTTCTCACCACAGCTAAGAGTAATAGTGATTCCAGGGGCTATCACAGCAGGGTAGAAAATGTTGTTTACTACACCACTGCCAGACCATTCACCATCTATTATGGTTGAAAGATTTAGGGGTTTGCTGTCTATACAAACATCGATATCTTGATTGAGATCAAAGTTGTATGAAATTTCGACAGCGTTTTGGCCAAATAAGTAGTCCGGTTGCTGCAACCATGACTAACAAGATAACTAATTTTTTCATAATTTATTTTTTTTAAAAAAAGTCAATAGTATTTAATAAATATTGATATTTTTTTAGAAATCATTATAAATAATTTTATAACAAAACTTAAAAAAATGAAAATATTAAAATCTTTTCCAGACTTAACCATCGGAGATGTGTTGGTTGGAAAAAACTCTAAAAATCAATTGGAGATTTTTGTTCCCAGTGTAGCCATGATACAGGCTGGCTGGAAATTTAAAGGGGTAGACAAAGACAATAAATTAGTCTACTCCAAACCATCAAAAATTAATATTTAAACAACCGAAAAATGCTTTGTAAAACCTACAAAGCATTTTTTATTATATTATATATTTTATTTTTTGATTACTGCCTCAATAGCTGCAAAACCACCATCATCTTTTTCATTAGTTAGAATATATAATTCATCACCAGGCTTTCCTTTAAAGAATGTTACTGCAGCTTGATTTAAGAAATATGTTTTACCATCATCAGTCACTGCTGTATATTTGTTTTCATCTGTCATACTTAGAGTAGCTCTAATATGTTTTCTTTCTACGGGATTAATTAATTTATATACAAATTGACCATTATCTAAAATTTTTAACTTCAATACATCTCCTGGTACTAATTTAGTTTTACTAGAATAATTTAGAGGTACTGGATATTTTTTTTGATCAGCTCAAATCATGAAATAACCATCAAATTTTCATTCTACCACTTGTACATCATCTTCTTTGTAAGCTTTTAAATCACTTGTACCAATAGTTTCTTCCAACTCTTTGTCATTTAAAGATTCTGGATCTTTTGGATCAAATTTTGCTAATTTGTTTAACACGATTTTTACTCTTTTTAAATCTGTTTCTATACCAGAAATAGTGTTTTTTACAAATTGAACCATTTGATTGTGTTTTTCTACTAATTCTTCATTAGTCATTTTTACAGGAGTTTTTTTTTCTTCAGTCATTTTGTTTTTGTTTTTAAGAACTAAATTTGTTGTATTCATTATAAAGACAAAAATTTATTTTGCAAATTTTTTTTACAAAATCATTACATTTTATAAAATTAATACTTGCGATTTTTGTATATTTTGTTATACAATGTTTTGTGACCCGGTCGTTTAGTGGATAGGACACAATCCTGCGAAGATTGTAACCCAGGTTCAACTCCTGGTCGGGTCAAATTAAAAACAATAAAAAGTGTGTTTAGTGGATAGGACATCCCGAAGGGTCGGGATAACCCAGGCATGTACAGCATAATTGCAGGATTAAGTGTATACTAAATCAGAATAATATTATCAGATACTCCTTCAAGAAAAAGATTTAAAAAAATTAAGGAAATATTGGATGTAAGGAACGGTCGCGCCTGCCTACCGCAGGCAGGCCTGCCTGCCGGCAAAGGCAGGACCATTCCCTACAAAACAAGGATAACTTATGATATATAATGTGATTTGAATTAGCATCTACAAGCAGTTTGTAGAAAAAATGAAAACTATAAAATCAGAAGATGAATTTCAAAAGATATATATATATATATATCAATCTTGAAGAAATCGGTAAAATGCTTTCCTAACTTATAAACTCATTGATAAGGTAAGGTGCTATAAACTTGTAATTTTCCTATCTATCTCTACACATATACAAACAATAGACAAAAATACTCTTGTATTTTTGTTTTTTAAATATATATTATAACACATATAAAAAAAATGTAAACAAATAAAAATAGAAACCAAATAAAAAAAATTTATGAAAAGTGTAGAAAGATTAAAATTAAAGAATTATTTAATTCTTTTAGATTCGGTACCGACACCATTGTTGGTATTGGATTCGCAACACAAAGTTGTTGCAAGAAATAAAGAATTCACAAGTCACTTCAACAAAAATGGAGTGATAAATCAACCAGCTAACCTTGTTTTCTCTATTTTGAGAGAAGATGTTATTGTTGATGGAGTGAGACTTACTTTTAGAGTTGATGACTATTACTATTACTTTGTCATCAAAAGTATAGAGGTGGAAGACTTCCAAGGATTTTTGGTCTATATTGTCGATAGAACAGAAATTCATTCTCTCTTAAATGAAAAAGAACAAAAAATTAAAAAACTGGAAGACTTAATTAAAGTGATTTTTCACGACTTAAGAACTCCAGTCTCTGCTATTATTGGGATTGCGGATTTGATTAGCTCTAATAAGCAAAATGATGCAGAAGAGCTTAAGGGTATGTTATCTCAAGCAAATAAATCTTGTTGGTCTTTCCTTACACAACTAGATGATCTTGGGGCTTGGTTTTCCTGCATACAGAGTGACAATCAATTTTCTACTAAAATTGATTTAAATGCTATGATTATTGAACTCTTTGATATCTACAAAACTATTGCAGAGAACAAGAAAATATCATTAGTTTTTAATCAAGAAAATACTTCATTAGTCTCTAATAAGGCTATGCTAAAAAGTATTTTAGGAAACTTGATTTACAATGCTATTAAGTTCTCTCATCAAGGTTCTTTTATCCATGTATCATACGAAACTGAAAATAATAATAATATAGTTTTTTCAGTAAAAGATAATGGTATTGGACTTTCTGAAAAGGACGCAAAAAAAATCTTTGATTTGGGGTTTTCCAAACAAGGAACTTCCTTGGAAAAAGGTACAGGTTTTGGTCTTTTTATGGTCCAAGACTTTGTACAAAAGCTTGGTGGTGAAATCTGGGTTATATCTCGAGAGGGAGAAGGGACTACATTTAAGTTCCGCCTACCCATCTAGAAATTACATAAAAAATGCTGAATTTTTATTCAGCATTTTTTACTTGTAAAAAAAACCAAAAAAAACATACTGTAATACACAGTATAAAGTTAAAAATTATCAAGTATAAAGTTGATAATTAAAAATTTGAAACTCTATAACTTGATGAACTTGATAACTTGATAAACTCTTTTTTTATTTTTGATTCAACATAATTATGACAGATTTGATAAAATTAGTAAATGCCAAAACATGAATGGATGCTTGAGTGATAGCTTCTATTATCCAGCTTTTGGACGAATGAAATACAATTCCGTTTATTGCTCGTTATCGTAAAGAGATGACAAAATGAGCAACAGACGAACAGCTTAGAGATTTTAATGATGTATATACATATACCAAAAACCTTGAAGCTAGAAAGGAGGCAGTAATTCGTCTAATCGATGAAAAATGACTTCTTACTCCAGAACTCAAAAAAGAAATTATGGATGCAGATACTTTAGCTAGAGTAGAGGATTTGTACAGACCATTTAAAGAAAAGAAAAATACAAAAGCTACTATAGCAAAAGCAAAATGATTAGAGCCGTTAGCACAAATATTGGCCAAAGCTGATTTGACAAAAGAAGAATTTGAAACTAAAGCCAAAGAATTTATCAAAGATACAAAAGATCCAAAAACCTCTGTAAAAGATATCAAAGAAGCTATACAATGAGCCAAAGATATTGTGGCAGAAGATGTTTCAGATCATGCAAATTTGAGAGATAAAATTAAATCACATGAAGAAAATAATGCTATCATAGTTTCCAAACCTACAAAAACTTTTGAGGAAAATTGAGTATACAAAATATACAAAGATTATTCAAAATCACTTTCTGAAATACCATCTTATGCTTATTTGGCATTAAACAGAGCAGAAAATGAAAAGCAGTTAAACGTTAATTTAAATATGTCAGATGAAAAAATCGATTCTTTTGCCAAAAATTATTTTCTACCAAACAATGCAAACACATCTGCTTGTTATCTTATAGAAGCAATAGAGGATGGTCTCAAAAGGTTATTACTTCCATCTATAGAAAGAGAAATTAGATCAGATAAAAAAAAACGAGCAGATGAGGCAGCTATCAAAATTTTTGGTGAAAATCTAAAAAACCTACTACTTACGCCACCTGTAAAATGACTTACAGTATTGTGATTCGATCCAGCGTTTAGGACTGGATGTAAATTGGCAGTGGTAGACAAAACAGGTAAGTTTTTATACAATACAGTTATATATCCTACAGCGCCTCAAAACAAAGTAGAAGAGGCAGAACAGACATTATTAAAACTTATCAAAGAATATAATATAGATTTGATAGTGATTGGAAACTGAACAGCATCTAGAGAGTCAGAAAAAATCGTAGCAGATTTTATCAAAAAAAATAAATTGAAAGTGCAATATATGATTACATCAGAATCTGGAGCATCTGTGTATTCTGCATCCAAACTTGCACAACAAGAATATCCAAACTTGGATGTTACAGTTCGTGGTGCAATTTCTATTGCACATAGAGTACAAGATCCACTAGCAGAACTTACAAAAATCGATCCAAAAGCTATTTGAGTAGGACAGTATCAACATGATGTAGATCAAAAATTCCTCAAAGAGAAATTAGATGAAAAAGTAGAAGATGTAGTAAACTCAGTATGAGTAGATGTAAACACAGCAAGTTATACTTTACTGCAATACATAGCATGACTTAGCGAAAAAATAGCACAAAACATCACAAAGTATAGAGATGAAAATGGTGAATTCACAAGTAAAACACAAATCAAAAAAGTTGCGTGATTGTGACCAAAAGCTTATGAACAAGCAATATGATTTCTTAGAATTAAATCATGAAAAGAGCCATTGGATGCAACATGAATTCATCCAGAAATACATAAACAAGTTTATGAATTAATTGAAAAAGAATTTTGAATCAAGAAAAAAGACCTAACTTTACCATTAAATTTGTCCTCCTTTGAAAAAGGAGGGGGACCGCTTGCGGTGGAGGATTTATCACAAAAATACAACATCTGATTTGAAACGCTTCAAGATGTTATTGCTGAACTTCAAAGACCATGACTAGATCCACGTGAAGAAATAGAGGCGCCAATATTTAAATCAGATGTCTTGGAAATAACAGATTTACAAGAATGAATAGAACTGGATTGAGTTATCAGAAATGTTACAGATTTTTGAGCTTTTGTAGATATATGACTACACAATGATTGACTTGTTCACAAGTCTCAAATGGCAGATTTTTTTGTAAAAAATCCAATAGATGTGGTTTCAGTGTGACAAAGAGTAAAAGTAAAAGTAGTAAGTATAGATATTGAAAGAGAAAAAGTATGACTTTCTATGAGAGACAGCGACAATTCGGAAATTTTAGACAAAAAAAGGGAACAAGCCAAACAAGAATACAAAAAACAAGAAAGAAGAAACGAGTCTCAATCTAATGTCGATTCTGATGATGATAGTTTAATTGGTGGCAACATAAGTATAGGTGGAAATATATCTTTTTCATAAGCATACCAAGTTTCATTAGAAATATAACTTATCGCTATATAGGCTTGCCTGTCACAGGAAAGCTCGACGTTAAAAAAAATTTAATTATTTTATTTTACGGTGTCCTATTATAAATTATATTCAAAATTCTTTTAATAGCTCAGTCTTAGACTCATATATATGTCAATTTTGGGATAACTGATTAAAAGTTTTTGTTCTAAGGCATATATTTTTAATTCCAATATTTCGTCAAGTTATATAGACTTTTACTCATTTATTCATCAGATTTTCTATTACATATTCCAGAGATTCTAACCCATCTATGTCTATATCTGAAAGTTGTTCGAATGAAAATATTATATTACTTCATGATATTATTTTCTTTATATCTGAAAATTGATTATCTATATTTAGATAGTTTAATTCTCATGCAAATTTTATTATTATAATATCATTTTCTAGTTGTGTGTTTATATATTTTTTTAAACTAGTCTTTGTATAAAAATCTTTATTCCTAAATATAGTTACACGTGGATCTGTATTTGTCACTCTTGCGATAAATATCAATAAAGTAAGTATTGTTCATACCAATATACCTATTACTGTGTCAAATAATACAGAGAATATTATAGTTATTAATATAATATAAAACGAAGTTTTTTTTAGATTATAAAATTTTCTTAATACAGAAAAATCCATTATTCCTATGGCTATATATATCAATATAGCAGAGATAATGCTCATGGGTATAAAAACAAAAACTTTATTGAATAATAATAGAGATATTACCAATGTAAATATAGATGCTATTCATTGTGAATATTTTGAAGTGGCGCCGCTTTTGATATTTAAGGCTGTTCTTACTAATACAGCCGTGTTTGGCATTCATCACATCAATCCAGATCATATATTCGCTAGTGAATTTGCCAATATTTCCTTATCTTTATTAAAACTTTTCTTGCTTATTTTAGATCCAATCTTACCAGATATTATTGTTTCCAATATTGTTATTACGGCTATTATAACTGATATTTTTATAATATCCAAAATTATTTTATTGTTATTTAATATATTTATAGAACTCTTAATATAAGAAAAATCCCATAATCAAAAATTAAGATTAGGATATTTATCAATAAGTAGTGTCATATCTGGTATAAATCATTTAGTAATCATAAATCACAATCATATACCAATAATGGATAGTAATATTGCGCCTGGAATTTGTGGTATTTTTCTTTTAGATATAATCAAAAATCATATTCAACCTAAGCAAGTTATTAAACTCATCCGATTTATTCCGGATAGATTTCTAACTATTTCTATCACGTTTGAATATATCTTTTCGTGAGTTGGGAAATTTATTCCTAATCACATAGGCAACTGAGAAATAAGTATTGTTAGTCATACAGCAAAAAGAAATCCTTGTAATCAAGGTGCTGGTATAAGGGTTATGTATTTTATAGATTTTGAGAAAAAAGCTATTAGCAAAAATATTCCGCTTACTATAGCTATTATGGGTAGATATTGAGGTCAATGGGTCAGAGAAAATCATATTAAAATACCAGACAAAGCTCATGCTGGTCCAAATATATTGTGTTTGCTAGACCCAAATATTGCTGCTATACCCATAGCCCATATAGCACTGATTAATCATTGTATTGGGCTTCATCCACTAGCTATAGCTAAAGATATTGAGAGTGGTATAGAGACAACAGCTACTACCAATCCAGATTTCCAATTTTTTTTAATTTCATAAAAAAAAGACTTCATTTCCTATTAATATTAACTCGATAAAACGAAGCATTTAATAACCTTATTTTTTTCTTTTTCAATAGTAAATTAACTTTATTTTTCAATTTTATATCAAAATCATTTCACAGTTTCTATAATATCTTTTCCTAACTTTTTTCTAATACTAGAAATATATACATCCAATTTTCCATCTCATTCAAATAGACTGTCTCATCATCGTATCTCTTGTATTATATCAGTCCTAGAAATTGCAATTCATAAATTATTAATCAATATCTCTATTATATTATATTCTTTTATTGTTAATTTTATTTCTTTTTTACCTTTCATAATCTTTTTTGCTTCCAAATCTATTCTTAAATTTCATTTTTCAAAAATATTTTTTCATCAACTTCTTTTTATCAACACGTTTATTCTAGCCAAAAGTTCTTCTAGATCGAAAGGTTTGACTAAATAATCATCAGCTCACATATCAAATCATTCCAGTTTATCTTCCAGTTGTCATTTTGCAGTTGTCATAATGATTGGTATATCTTTTTGTTTTTTTATTTTTTTACAAATTTCTATTCATTCCATGCCAGGTAACATCCAATCTAAAATTATTAAATCAAAATCATTTTTTTTTGCCACTTCCAATCAATATAATCAATTCTCAGCTACAAAAATTTCAAATCATTCCAATTCTAGACATTTTCTTATATTATTTGCTATAGTTTTATTGTCTTCTACAAGTAGTATCCTCATATTTAGAATTTTGTTTAAAATAAATTATAGTCGGGTTTGTCCTCCTTTGTAAAGGAGGGGTACCGCTTGCGGTGGAGGATTTTAAACACCTCTTGTTTCACAACATAATTCTCTAAAAATCCTAACCCCTTCGGGGAGCTCCTTTACAAAAGGAGCACAAAAATTTACCTTAAAATATAATTTTAAACTCACTTCATTTTCATTTATAGCTTCTCACTTCAATATTCCATCAATGCTTATCAGCCAATAATTTCACAAGATACAATCCCAAACCAAAACTTTTGGTATCTGTTTTGGAACCATCTTCTTGCCAGAACCTTTCCCATATTTTGTCTAAATTCTTTTTTTCTATTCATATACCAGTATCTTTTACTACAAATTCTTTTTCATTCAAAATAATTTCAATACTTCATTTTTCTGTATATTTAAAAGCATTTTCTATTAAGTTCTTAGATATTATTTTGAAACTACTATTGTGTACCATTTTTTCCACTTTATCAATTTTCTTAATTATTTTAATATTTTTATATTTATAATTTTTTGATATATTATTCAAATTCTTCTCCAAAATTTCGAAAATATTTTTTTTATCTTTTTTTAAATTTATTTCAGAATCAATTTTACTTATTAATACCAACTCATGCAATAAATTGTCGAAACTGCCGATCTCTCATTTTATGTTTTCTAGTCATTCTTTGTATTTTTTGGATTTTATAGCATAATCAATCTCAGTACTTATTGTCATAAGTGGTGTCTTAAACTCATGAGATGCGTTTGAAACAAAATCCTTGAGAGAATTAGTTTGTTTATTTATTTTTTCAAGTGCTTCATTCATTTTTATAGCCAAAATATTTATTTCATCATCATCTGGTCCAATAATTTTGATTCTATTATGCAAATTATCCACATTTAATTTCTTTACATGATCTACTAAATCATTTAATTTACTCAAAGAAGATTTCACAAAATAAAGTGAAATAAAATAAGACAATATTCAAAACAATATCAATAAATAAAGAGTTGTGTTCATCAAGTTTCTTTGCGCATTTATTTGCTGTGTTACATCCAATACTACTACTTTATTTCAAACTTCTTGGAAATAAAAAAAGTTGTCATTTATTTTTCAAATATTCTTAAAATAAATGTTTTTTATAAGTTCTTGATGTCAATCAGAATTAGTATTTATAGTTAGATTTCTTTTGAAATGTTCTCTAAATATTCACATATTATTTGGTCTTTGAGAGTTTACATTAATTATCATTCAAACACTACTTTTTAGTGGTCCATACCATCTCTGTAAAAACAGAATATTTGCAAACAATCAAAACAAAAAAACTATCACAACAGTTAATATCGTAAATTTTATGCTAATTTTTGTTGATGTTTTTAGATTCATATGATTTAATAATTTGTAAATTTCTTTTGTTTTATATTTTTCATCTCGACCTATGCCATCTTTAGCGGGAGTGAATCTAACTTGCGGATTTGTCATTTCGAATTGTTCTATCTTGCGAGAAATCTAAAATTAAATTCTTCGCAACAATTACAGTCGAAATGACAATAATGCAACAATAGTTAAAATGATATTGTAAGTTATTATCTTAAATTTCATTAAAAATCAACTATAATCAGTTTAATCATCAATTATCAATTTTCAATTGATAATGATTTACCTTAAAACAATCTTAAAAAACAAAAAATACCAGCAAGCCTAAGCTCGCCAGTATTTAGTCGTTAAATTATTGATTATCTATTCATTTTTCATTTTCACATTCATTTACCTCAATTCATTTTTCAAGTCCCATCCATTCTTTTTTGTCCAAGATTTAATTCGGCTGCTAGTTTTTCTACTTTTGCAGTATCACCAGCTAATTTTGCTTGACGAAGTTCAGCAAATTTTTCAAACTTTTCTGCAGAATCTACTTTTCTCATCATTCCTTTTTCTGCATAAAGTTGTTTGAAAGACTCATAATCTCATTTTTTAAACATTTCTTGTACTGCTGTGTGTCTTTCTGTATCAGTACAATTTGGGTTCATTTTCCCAGGATTTCATTGATAAGCATACGTAGCTATACCAATAGTCATTACTCATGCTCCCAAAATAGAAGCAATCATCAATTTGTTTTTCATTTTTGTAAAATAATAATATAAAATAAGATGTGGAAACTTCCAAAAGAATTTTTCCATCGCATTTATTCCGCCACAAATATAAACATAGATAATGACAGAAATAAATTTGTTTTTTTGTAGTTTCATCCTACAATGTTATCATGATAACGATCAGCATTATAAACATCGACCTTAAAATAATCTTAAAGAATATTTTTTAGACAAAAACTTGAATAACCAATGAAATAATTTATCATTCAAATCTAAAATTTTAATAATAAATTATTATGCATAAAAAATTAAAAAGATTATGAGAAGAAAAAATATGAAAATTGTTATTAAAGCAATCTGCACCAGCGGTAATATGAATGTTGGTTATGTCTTTGTATAATTTTGTAGATACAATTTTTGTTGGTAGAGGAGTAGGTACAGAGTGAATAGCTGCATTGTCTATTATTTTTCCTATACAAATGATAATTTGAGCATTTTCTATGTCTTTGTGAATTTGATCTGCTTCAATTATTTCTAGGAAATTATGAGAAAAAAAAATTGATTATGTAAATAAGGTTTTTTGAACATTTCAATCTTCAAATATAATTATAGCTATAATTTTTTCTATTTTTTGATTATTATTTGCATCAAAGCTTCTTATATTTTTTGGAGCTAATAAAGAAATACTATTATACGCAAAAGAATATTTTTCTATATTGCTTATTTGAATAGTTTTTTTGTGTTTTAATATGTGAAATAATAATATCATAAGATCTACATGACATGCAAAAATTTCTATGATAGTTATGATTTCTTCAGCTTTATTAAATACGATATTGGATCCTATACTTATATTTTGATTTGATATGTGAATGTCCTGAGCTGCTTGGGCAACGGTTGTGTCTTGGATACTAGCCACTATTTTTATAATAATATATTATTTCAGTAAGTATAATTTAATTAGTCCAAAAATAAATGATTTTATAATTAGTTTAAAAAAATTAAAAGAAATTGTTCTAATATGATCATCATCTCTTGTTAGACAAGTATCTACTAGTTGAGTAGTTGTTTTGATAAATATTTTTTTATGATTATATTGATGAAGTATGGCTATTGCAGCTTATGGTATAATCAATAGAGCACTTATGGTATTTATGATGCCAATGTTTGGAATTTTACAATGAATGCAACCTATTTTATGATATAATTATTGAGCAGGATTTAAACATCGTGTAAAGCAAGTTACAATATTATCGATCAAAGTTTTAACTATATTTTCTACTATAGTTTTTGCTATTTTATTTTTTAAATCAGGATTTATTCTAAGTCTTTTTTCCAAAGATTTAGAATTGATTTCTATAGCTAGTAGTGCTACAAAAATTATAATTTTGATGTTTCCAATTATATGATTTCAGATCATAGCTAGTTGATTTTATCAATCACTTTGAAAGGTAAAAAAAGCATTTCTTTTTGCAATTTTTAGGCAAGTATTATTGTTTATTCCTATTATTATATTATTTTCAAAAATTTTTTGATTGTCTTGAATTTGGTATTCTTTTCCTATTTCAGACTTATTGGCATGAATTTTTACTTTCGTAATTTTTTACAAAGATATGAATAGAATAACATAAAAAATAGATTTAATATTCATTTATCATTATTTATAAAATAAAAAAGATTTATTTCTTTGTTATAAAATTTGCAAAATTATTTTTTTTGATTATAATTCAATTGTAAATGATTTTACATCAAATATCTCTATGACAGTTTATAACAAAGCTATAGAAGAGTTTGAAGCACTTAGCTCACAAGAAAAAAAAACAGAGCTACTTTCTTTGTTGCAAAAATTTGAAAAATTAGATGTAATATTTGTAAAATTGATAAATGCAGTAAGTACCAAAAACTATACTGATAGGATACTAAACTGAATATACAAAGTTTTGGTATCTAGTATGGAAAAAATAGACCAGATGGATTTACAAAAATGATTGAATGAGCTGCAAAGTCTATTCCAAGTGTTGGAAAGAATCCACGCAGCAGAGATGGCAGATCGTCAACAAGAATGAGATCCAGAACAATGGTTGGAACAAGTTTTATCTGATAAATATTAAAAAATGAACAATATTAATGTACCACAACAAAATTTTGAAAAAATTGAGGATATTAAAAATCCTAGCATGAAAGAGGTTAATGGAGAAAAAGCAAAAGAAATTTTAGATAAATTTCCAAAAGAATATGTTGACCTTGTAAAAAATGAAATACCAAAAATTTGAGATAATTCAGAGGATAAAGAAGATCCTACTGCTACAAATGAGCAAAATTTAGCCAATGCGAAGCAAGAAGAAAATCTTGGTAAAGCTCAATATTGAACTAATCTTGATAGGCCAGAAGATAATTTAGCATAATTTTATTTTTAATCTCAAAAAACTCGAGCATTGCTAGAGTTTTTTGACTATAATTTAATTTTTTTACATCATTCACATACCTCCCATTCATCACATTCACATATCTCATCATCAACTACTACATCATCCACATCCTTCTTTTTTTGGAGCATCTACAATCACTGCATCAGTAGTCAAAAACATAGCAGCAGTACTTACAGCATTTTCCAAAGCCACTCTAATTACTTTTGCAGGATCTATGATACCAGCATCTACCATATTCTTAAATTCTCATGTGCTAGCATCAAATCATTTATTTATATCATTTTCTTCTTTAATTTTTTCCACAACTCGATCTCATTTAAATCATGCATTGTTTGCTATCTGTATTACAGGATATTGGATTGCTTGTTTTACTATATCTATAGCTATGTTTTCATCATCATCTTCCAATTCAAAACTTTCCAGCATTTTTGAAAGTTTTAGTAGAGCAGTACCACCTCATGCCACAATTCATTCTTGTACAGCTGCTCTAGTAGCATTCAAAGCATCTTCTATTTTGTATTTTTTATTTTTCATTTCCATTTCTGTAGCAGCTCATACTTGTATTACAGCCACTCATCATACTAACTTAGCTAATCTTTCAGTAAGTTTTTCCTTGTCATAACTAGATGTAGTATTTTCTATCTGAGACCTAATTAATTCAGCTCTTTCTTCTACCACTTTCAAATCTCATTTACCATCTACTATTATAGTATTATCTTTGGAAGCAATTATTTTATCTGCTTTACCAAGCATATCTACAGTAGCTTCGTCTAATTTGTATCATAGTTCAGATGTTATTACTGTAGCTCAAGTCACAGTAGCTATATCTTGTAATATTTCTTTTTTGCTATCACCAAATCATGGAGCTTTTATAGCCAAAACATTTAGTATTCATCTAATCTTATTCAATACCAATGAAGCCAATGCCTCTCATTCTACATCTTCGGATATTATTACTATATCTTTTTTACCAGTAGCTGCAATTCATTCCAAAACACCCAAAATATCTTTTATAGAAGATATTTTTTGATCTGTTACCAAAATGTATGGTTTTTCTACTATAGATTCCATTCTTTGTGTATCTGATACAAAATATGGAGAAATATATCATTGATCAAATTGCATACCAGTTTTTACTTCCTTTGTCAGACCAATAGATTTTCATTCTTCTACAGTTATAGTTCCATCATTTCAAATTTCATCCATAACTTCTGCAATCAAGCTACCTACTTCTTCATCTTGTGCAGAAATAGTAGCTACTTGTTTGATTTCTTCTTTATTTTTTATAGTTTTTGCTGTTTTTTGTAGTTCAGAAACAACTTTTTCCACAGTTTTATGTAATCATCTACCAAGAGCAAAAGGATTTACTCCAGACCTAATATATCTTAGTCATTCTTTTGCCATAGCGTGAGTCAAAACTACTGTAGTAGTAGTTCCGTCTCCAGCCTCTTTGTTGGTTTTTTCTGCAGCTTCTTTTATCATAGAAGCTCAAATATTCAGAACTTTATCTTCCAATTCTATTTCTTTGGCTACAGTTACTCCATCATTTGTCACAGTAGGAGAACCATAAGACTTATCCCAAATCACATTTCTTCACTTTGGTCACATAGTTACTTTTACTGCATTTGTTACTGCTTCAATACCAGTAAAGATGTTTTTGCGAGCATCGTCGCTATAATGTATTATTTTTGCCATAATAATTAAAATTAAAATATAAAACTAATTGTTATCAATTTTTTCTAAGATTTCTTTTAATCATTTGATTCTTTCTAACAAATATGAAACAAAAATTTTTGCGTCTTCTCAATTTAGATTTGAATTTTTCCCATCATAAAGATAGATGTGTAAAGATCTTATAGCATGGAGCATTTTCTTATAATCTTCATTTATAGATCAATCATCTTTACCTATATCCATGGAATAAATATATGTATATAATTTATCTATGATTTTTTCTAATAATTTTTGACTTTTTCTATTAATTGATCTGTGTCTATATTTCAATATTTTTCTTTCAAATAATTTAATATTAGTTTCATTTTTCATAACCCAATATTTAGTTATAAAATAAACTAACTTTGTTTTGCTAATATGGAGCTTTGTTTTATGATTAAATACTTTTTACCATCTACTTCCAACTCATCGGGGGAGTAGGTACTAAAAAATACAAAATCTCAAACATTTACATCCATTGGTCATCTATTACCATTTTCCAAAATTTTACCATCACCTATAGCTACCACTTTTCATTTATTAGGTTTTTCTTTGGAATCAGGTAATATAATACCAGATTTTGTGGTTTTTTCTTCTACAATTGCTTCTAACAATACATGGTCTTCAATAGGTTTTAACATTTTTATATACATTATTAAGAAATAAAAGTATCACTTAAGTGATTTGCGTGCTATTTTATAAAAAAAGTTTTTTAAATTTCAAGATTTTTTTACAAAATCAAAAAACTCAAGCCTGGCCCGAGTTTTTTTACTGTATTTATATGTTTTAATATTTTTATTTCTCAATTCTGCATTCTTAATTTTCACTTCTCTTAGTATTCTTCACATTTCCTAATATAATATCCAATAGGATGATCGCAAGACGGACATAATTCAGGTGGATTTTTGCCATTGTGAGTATATCCGCATTCTGTACATACCCAAGTGATAGATTCTTCTTTATTCCAAATTGTCTCCTTTTCCAATTGTTCATATAATTTTTTGTATCTTTCTTCATGATGGATCTCAGCTACCATAATAGATCTAATTCTTTTTGCAAATTCTGGATATCATTCTTCTTCTGCTACTTTTGCAAATTCTGGATACAATTCTGCATATTCTTCATGTTCTCATTCCATGGCTGTTTTTAAATTTGTCATAGTGTCTCCAAATTTTACTGCTGCCATGCTAGGTACTTCTATCATTTCATCAGTTATTCATTCTTTCTTTTTCAATTCTTGTAGCATATTAAAAAACCACTTTGAGTGCTGTCTTTCTTGTTCTGCTGTTTCCAAAAAGATGTTTGAGATTTGTATGTATCATTCTTTTTTTGCTACACCTGCATACAGAGTGTAACGATTTCTAGCTTGAGATTCTCATAAAAATGCTTTAGTTAAGTTTAATAACGTTTTTTTCATTTTTAATTATTTTACAGACTAAAATTATATATTTCTTTTTTCTGTCACATAGAACAAAGCATCTGTCATCTCGAAGTGCCTGTGCCGAAGCACTGCGGTATTATAACTTGCGGATTTGTCATTTCGAGCCTGCCTGCGGTAGGCAGGTTGTTCTATCTTGCGGATTTGTCATCTCGAAGTGTTCTAACTTGCGAGAGATCTAATCGCAATACTAAGAAAGATTTCTCGCAATACTTGTCACTCGAAATGACAATAATGCAACAATAACACCCAGAATGACAGTAAAAGATTTCTCGCAATACTTGATACTCGAAATGGCAAAAAACTTGATAACTTTCAACTTTCCAACTTTATACTAAATTATATGTTTCTTTGCAATATTATTTCATAATCATTCCCATCATCTATATAATCACTTTTTACTCCTGCAATACAAGTAAAAATTACATTTGGTAATCATTCTCAGTCAAACTCCAAGTCTGAGAGCGGTTTATTTATTTTATCTACTTGTATATGTTCTTTTCATTTTATTACTTTGCATTTACAGATTCCACAAGCTCACATACCACAGGAAGTCATTATTTCTATTCCATTTTCTTTTGCCATTTTGGAAAAAGACTTATTGTCTTCAGCAATAAAATTTCCTAAATCAATTCACTGATTGTCTTGTATAATAATATTTACTCACATATGAAAATTTTATTTAATAAATTTTTTTATTGATAGCTTATAGTGTATAACCATTAGAAAATTTTTTTAATAAGTTTCTTTGCTATTGGCTATCAGCTAAATTAACTCTTAACTCTGCACCCTTAATTCTGCACTCTTAATTTTGCATTCTTAACTCTCTAATTACCGTATCTACATGTCATTTAGCTTTTATATCTCTTCGTTCCTTCAAAATAAGTCAGTTTTTATCCAATAAAAATGTACTTCTAATAACTCACTCATATACTTTACCATACATTTTTTTTTCTCAAATGACAGAGAATTTTTTGTGTAACTCTAGATTTTCATCAGAAATCAAGTCAACATCCAGCTCTTGCTTGTTTATAAAATTGATGTGAGACTTACAAGAATCTTTACTCACTCATATTACTCATATACTGTTTTTGTTAAACAATTCTTTGTTTTTGGAAAACTCATTTGATTCCAAAGAACAACCAGGCGTATTATCTTTTGGATAAAAATATAAAATTGTTTTATCATATTTATTCAAAATATTGCTCCAAGTTATTTCATGTTCAATCCCATTTTGATCCACTAATTTTACTTTCATTTTTTTAATAATTTAACGTATAAAGGTTATAATTTATTAGTTTAGTAGTAATTGATTATTGATTAGTAGTTGTTTGTAAACTGTGAACTGTAAATTGTGCACTGTACACTAGAACTCCCAATCTCCCTTCATACTACTAGATTGAGTATAATTTGTCACAGTAGATTCAAAGAAGTTTCATTTTTCCATATTATTGTCTTGTAATCTTTCCAAGTGCTTATAAGGATTCTCTGTAATCCCTTCATACAAAGGTTTCAAACCAATCAACTTCAATCTTTCATTTGCCAAATATTTTGTATATTGTTCTGTGTTCTTCCCATTAATTCATATAATTCTATCTCACAAAATATGATTTGACCATTTTATTTCTTGTTCTACAGCTACTTTAAACATTTCATAAATTTTATTTTCATCAAACATTTCTGGAAACTCTACTTTAATTTCATTAAACATATTTGCAAACAATGTCACATGAGTAAGTTCATCCCTTCTTATATAGCTTATCATCCTATCAGTAGCTTTCATTTTTTGATGGTCCGCCAATGTATCAAAAAAAGCAAATCCATTGTAAAAATATAATCATTCTAGCAAATAATTTCCTATCAAAACTTCAAAAAAGTTTTCATCAGTTTGATTGTCTATAAATTTCTGATATATGTTTCATATATAAGTGTTCCTTTCAAGTAATAATTCATCATCTCTCCAAAAATAATATATTTTATCTCTTTTTTCTGCATCTACTACACTTTCTAGTATCGTAGCGTAACTTTGAGAATGTATAGCTTCTTGATATGCTTGTATGGACAATAGTAATTGTATTTCCGGAGCCGAAATGTAGTCAGCAATATTTGGTAAATTTACTGTCTGTATGCTATCCAAAAATATCAAAAATGAAAGAATTCAATCGTAGGCTTTTTTTTCTTCTACACTAAGCTCTTTTTCGTATTGTATACTATCTTCTCACAATCAGGATACTTTCTCTGGTACCCAAAAGTTCCCTATCATCAGAGTATACATTCATTTTGCTCGAGAGTACTTAGTATTATTTAAATTAAAAAGTCAGGTTGTATTTCATTTTATTATTGTCCTTTTGTTTGGTTCATCATTTCATGATGGGTTAAATATTTGATTTGGGATAAGTTCGTTCATGTGTTTAATCTTAAATTGTAAATTTTATAGCTCTCCTTTGTAAGGAGGGGTAGGGAAGGTTTTATTAAACCCTTTTGTTTCCATTTTCATGGTGACGAATTAATTACCCTTACAAATAAAGTATTTTTTTATTTTCATAATATGATCATTCATTTGTCATCAACAAATAATGCTTGATTGTTTGTTAGAGTAAGTATGTTTTGGTTGTCATTATAAATTTTTGGCATTGTATCATCATACTCTTGTTTAAAATGTTCTGATCATCGATGAGGGATTATCATTGCATTTACAATTCCATATCATTCCTCAATTTGGAAATCACCCGGATCCATGTATTTTATACTAGTTCACATTATACAAGATCCAGCACTAGTAGAAATGTATTTTATTTTTCATTTCAACACCAATTCATCAATTATTTTTTGGAATCATGATTCATCAGCCAATATTTTGAAATAACGAGTATTTCATCCAGATACATATAAAAAATCTAGTTTTGAAATTATTTCAAACAATTGTGCATCTTTTATCTCTCTGATATCTATATTGTGTATCTCTCATCACAAAGATTCCAACATTTTTCTATCATCACTTACCCATCGTGGTTCTATATTTCATTCACGATCCAAGTCAGCAGGGTTTGAGATAAATCATATAGTCTTTCCATTGATATCTCAAAATTTTTCTACAAATAGGTCTTTTACTTGTTCTAGAGCAGAGGCCAAAAATAGTTTCATAGTTTATATTAAATTTTAAAATTAGCCATTAGCGAATGGCTATTAGCCATAAGCTAATGACTATTTATTCAAATGTTCCGCTACCATACCAGCAATATCTATTCCAGGTTTCAAAACTTTGTCTCATTTGTTCCAGCTAGCAGGACATGCTTGACCAGGATTTGATCTTACGTATTCCAAAGCTTCCAATTTTCTTATAAGCTCTTTGCTACTTCTACCAATAGGTTCAGTGACTATCTCTACAGATTTCAAAACTCCATCAGGAGAAATTATAAAAGTTCATCTTTCACTATTCCCACTTTCATCATTTAGTACTCCAAATAGTTTACTAATATTTCATTTTCTATCGCTTACCATTTGTATTCCAAATCATTCTAAAAGTTTTTCTGTTTCTATCCATCTTTTGTGTGAAAATACCGTATCAGTACTTACCACCAATAATTCTCCATTGCTGTTTTTTATGTCTTCATAACTTTTATTCAAATCCTTTAGTTCTGTAGGACACACAAAAGTAAAATCAGCAGGATAAAAAAATAAAACAAGCCATTTTCATTGGTAGTCTCTGATGTTTTTTTGAATAATCGAGTCTGTTTTTGGATCGTATATATCCAAATTCAAGTCTTCTATTTTATTTTCCAGTTTTAATGTTATTAAGTTTTCCATTTTTCTAATAATTTATAAGTTAAAAACAATTTTTTCGTGTAGGGGCGATTACTGCGTCCCGCTGAATAGCGGGGTTAATCACCCTTACAAACAATTTATTTTTTTATTTTCAAATGTATTCAAATCTTTTTATTTTTTTTCAGTCAATGTCCAAGTATTTTTCAAATTCTTTCGCTTGCTTAACTCGAATAGGATTGTTACCAAATTCTTTGCTATCATAAAGTCACTGATATACAACATAGTCTTCCAATGTATCAGAATGTTTTCATAATGCTATTACTTCATATTCTTTTCATTTATAGTGCCTATATTTCCCTAGTTTCATATCTTTATATAAGTAGAATTAAATATTTTTTTATGTAGGGAACGGTCGCGACCGTTCCTTACAAATAAATCATTTTTTTATCCACTACAACTCGAGCATTCTTTCACATCCAAAGTCATGCTTCTTACATAATATACTGTTTTTAATCCACTTTTCCAGGCTTGCATATAGTAATCGTACAAATCTTTGGGACTAGTGTTGGCTGGATTTATTATCCATTCAAAACTAATTGCTTGGTCTATCCATTTTTGTATTGTTGCTATCATTTCTATTACCTCTGGCATTTTCATATTTACATACTCTTTGTAAAACCACGTATTAGCCAATGATAATTTTGGAGCAACATTTACAGATGGTGCCACATTGTCTGTGTATACAAAATATTTTTTGTATATAGGCAACAATCCAGCAGTAGTCCCAACTACATTGGCAGTCGAAGTATTTGGGGCAGGGGACATGTGATAAGAAAATCTAAGTCAAGTCTTTTTGATATTTCATATCAATTCTTCCCATTTCTCGCCTTGATTTGAATTGTTTTTAAATCGATTTAGATCTTTTCACATTATTATTCATTTTGACCAGTCACTTCATTCAAACAATTCATATGCTCATCTTTCTTGTGACAATTCATTTGATGATTTTAAAACATTATAAGCGTACTCTTCAAACAATTTATCTATATTTTCTCTTGCTTCTTTTGAGTCATACATCATATTGTTTGTTGCTAAATATTCTGCAAGTCACAAAAATCCAAGTCACACACTTCTATATTTCTTTGAAGTTTTTTCAGCCTCTTTGATTGGAAACAAATTTAAATCAATCACATTATCCAAAACTCTCATAGATATTGGTATAATCTTTTCTATTTCTTCTTTTGTATTAACGCTTGCCACATTTATAGATGCTAAATTACATACAACAGTTTCTCATGCTTTATATTTTATCACAATATTTCCATTTTCATCACCTTCTTCTATGAAAGTAGAAGGAGATGTGTTTTGTATTATTTCTGTACAAAGTTGTGTAGAATAAACATTTCCAGCATGTTTATTTGGATTCATTTTATTTGCTTCATCACGGAAAAATACATACGGCATTCCAGTTTCCACAACCACTTTCAAAAATGTTTTAAATAAATCTTTTGCTTCTACTTCTTTTTTTAGCTCTAATTTTGGATTACGTTCGCATTCAACATAAAACTTTTCAAATTCTTCTCCAAATTTGTCCTGTAGTTTTTGACCAGTTACATCCAATACTTCTTTTGGATCAAACAATGTCCATTTACCATTTTCTTCTACTCTTTTCATAAAAATATCTGGTATAGATACTGCAGGGAATATATCAAAGCTTTTACGTCTCATGTCTCCAGTTTCAGTTTGCAAAGATAAGAAATCATATATATCTCTATGCCATATATCTGTAGTGATAGATACAGCTCCAGCTCTTGCTCATAACTGATTTACAGCTACTGCAGTGTCGTTTATTACCTTTATCCATGGGATAACCCCTCCAGATACTCATTTTACTCATCTAATTTCTCATCATTTTGATCTAATGTTTCCAAGATATGTTCATACTCATCATCCAAATTTTGATATTTGTGCAATATTTTCTATATTGTGATAGATGGATCTTAGATCGTCATCTGCATTCAATACAAAACAACTAGAAAGCTGATGAAATTTTCTTCTAGCATTCATAAGTGTTGGTGTCGCCAAAGATAATTTTTGCGTAGATATAGCATTATATATTTCTTTTGTTATTTTCAATCTATTTTCTTTTTTTTCTGGTATAGCCAAAAACAATGCTATAGCTAGATACATATATTGAGGCAATTCTTTGTAAACTTTATTTGGATTACAAAGATATCTTTTGTTTAACATCAGTAGAGTAGTATATCAGTATTCCATATCTATTGCAGGCTTCAAAAAGCTACCAGCTTCCAAAAAATCTTCCATACTATAATATTCAAAAAATTTATCATAAAACCATCATTCATCTATATATTCTTTCATAAAACTAGCAAATGACTCCGGTGTGTGTAATTTACTAATTTCAATATTTCTAGTCCTACTTACCTTTTTGTACAAGTCTATTGTTAAAAATCTTCAAGCTATAAACTGCCAATCTATATTGTCTATTGATATCAAATTTACAGCAGTTTTTACTAATAGTTTATTTATATCATCAGTTTTAATATCATCTACTATGTAGTTTTTTAAATCTTTCTCTATTTGTGAAAATGGACATTTCTTTGCCAAATCTAGAGAAATTAAATCATATGTTTTTTTGATTTTTCATATATCAAAAAGTTCTTTTGATCCATCTTTTTTAATCACATAAAAATTGTTTTCTTCTATTTGTTTTTGAATTATTTCTACTTTTTCTTTTCTAATTTTGTTACGTTCGTTTCTATACAAAATATATCTTTTTGCTACATCAAATTGTTCAGCTTTCATCAATCACTGTTCGACGATATCTTGTATGTCTTCCACAGATATCAAATCTTTATCATCAAATTTCTTCTCAAAAATTTCTATATCTTTACATACAGATTCTACAATTTCATCTAAATTAATTCATTGTTTTTCTGTTTCAAAATATGCTTTTTCTATAGCATTTTTTATAAAGTTTTTATCAAAATTAACAATGTCTCCATTTCTTTTTTTCACAAACTTAATACTCATCTTTTCCCATGACTTACGATATAAATACTATATATAGTGTTGTTTCTTTTAAATCAAACACAATATATTGTGTTTTATTCATATAAATAAAAAAAATAAAAACAAGTCTATTTTAAAAAATACACCTTACTTTTATAAAAAAAGATATATAGTTTTTAATAGGCCTATTTTTATATTATGAGAACCATTCTCTATATTTTTTCAACAAAAAAACCACCCTGCACATCCTTTGTATGATGTAAGCCTAAAAGGCCGGGTGGTATTAAGCTTCAAATAACTCTTCCATAGCTTTAATCTTTTTTTTTAGTTAATAAGATGTTTGGTCTTGAGTGAATACATGTATTTTCAGATGTGATGTAAAGAGTATCTATTTCACAAATAAAATAGTATTCTTTATTGTTTTTCATCACAAACACACCAAAACAAAAGTTTTTATTCATATCATTTGCATAATTTAAAACATTTTCCAATATACTTTCTGGATTATGTTCTGATTTAGCATTTGAAAAGAAATAAAAATTTTTTTCATTTTTCTTAATTAGCTCAAATGTTTTTACATTTTTACCAATTAGATTACGCCATAAGGCACCATTAACTACTGCAATGTAGTTTTTTTTTCTTGAAATTCTTTTTGTTTTCATGATTTACCTCCTTTTACTTCTTTTGATTTTAGGTTTATAATTAGGATCTCTTTTTGCTTTTTCGAGCTCCCTTTTGTTTTTCTCTTTAGTCTTGATTACTCTCTCACCAAGTCTTCTTGCTTTTTTGTTAGCATTGGCTTTTCTCATAATAACCTCCTTTTTCTTTTTTAGTTAGACAATAATAAAATTATTTTTGTTTCTATTAACCTTTCTTTTTTCTATTCAATATTAAATATATTATGGGTAATATACCAGCAGTATTAAAAATAAATATAAAAACAAACCATGTTAGTTGTTTTCTTTTTCCAGCATGCCACAAAGCTATACCTTTCCATATCATTTCCCATATAGCCAGCACAATAATTATTGTAACCATTGATGCTCCTATCATAGCAGGTAAAGCATTTTGAGTAGTCAACATTGCTTCCATTTCCATTTTTTTAAAAATTAGTATGTAAAATAATTAATTACAATATAAATTTATGGTCATCAAAAATCAAGAGATTATCAGTTCACAGTTTACAGTTTACGGTTCACAGTTTACAATTCAGGGATGAATAATTCCCAATTCCTAATTCCCAATAAACCAATTCCCAATTTCTAATTCTTCCATCGTTTCTCAAAAACTTTCCCAATCCCAAATGAAATAATAGTTATACAAGCTCCAAGTAGCCATACAATTTCACTATAAACAACTTCTGCACCAAGTCTTTTTAATATTATCCCAATAAATGCTCGTACTACAACAAGCGCATATACTATATTATTTTTTTTGAACAGACTAAACAATGCTAATATTGTAGCCACTGCAATCACTATCATTGTTCGACGCACATCAGATATTCATCGTCCAGATCGTCACATATTTACTAGCCAAGTTGCCATGTTTGCTATTGTAGCTACTGAAATCCATCACAAGTATATACTAAAAGGTACTTGTACGAGATACTTATCTCACAAAGTTCATAATTTTTTTCATATCTTTATTTTGTATGAAATTACAATCAATACTACCAAGAAAAATAACATTATGAGTACAGATAATCAAACAAGTCTATAGTGCCAAGCAAATATTCGTCCAATGTTTGCTACACAAGAAAGTAAGAATCGTATTCACATTTTTTTTGTGATTTCAGAACCTTTCTTTTTAAATAAATCTACAATCTGCCATATTACAAATCATAGTATTCCTAAATAAATTAATCCCCAGATAGAAAAAGTCATCCCAACTGGTACAAATAGATTTGGATAAAGGTCTGACAATTCTCAAGTACTGAATCATCCAATAGGCAAGCTAGTTGCCAAGTAATTTACTATTACTACAGCGATAAATGCTATAATATTACTGATTCACAAGATTTTTAACCAAGATTTTTGTTTAGTCATGATAGGTAATTAAGAGTAAAAAGTTAAAAGTTATCAAATAAAAAGTTACAAACTTGATAACTTGATAACTAACTTATAGCTAGGAATTTAAATAATTCATATACCAAAAATGCCGGTCGTACTATTGCTTTTAACACTCCAAGTACACCAATTCGAAAGCCAGTAGCTATGCTAATGTAATAAATACAAGCACCAAGAAATCACAAAAAATAAAAGAATCAGCCAGAATTGTTTCATCCACTTTTCTTTGTTTTGTGTCTTTTGCAGCAACCAATAATTTCTTCTGGTACTTTTGCACTAAAGTTTGCAGTCACTTCTGCAGTTTTTTTGGTTTGAGTTTTTTTTGTAGGCATAATATTTAATTTTAATTTAAATGCTCGATTTTTTGCTTTTTGGATATTTTCATCTAGATTTTTTTCTACATTCAAAAAATCCATTGTTTCAATAATACAATTTCACTTTAATTTATTTTCCATATTTTGCAATGTTTTTCCTATTCATCATTCATGAGTGCAAAATAGCGCTATGTTTTTATTCTCCAATTTAATTTTATCAAAAAAACTTCTTATAGCAGGGGCATAAGTTCATACTCGCACAGGCGTTCATATAACAATATTTTTGTAATTCAAAGGATTTATTTTCAAAATTTCGAGTTCAGGTGTCTCTTTCATAACTACTTGTTTTCCTCATCGTAGATACTTCATAAATCATTTTGGGCTAATATCTTTTTTTATTTTAAATTCCAAAATATCAGCATCTATTCATTCAGCTATTTTCTCTGCTACTAATTTGGTATTTCATTCCAGAGAATAATACACTACAAGACTTTCTTTCATAGTCATAAAAATAATCTTAAAATTATTTATACTCGACGCATTTTAAATTCTGATATTAAGAATTTAAAATTGCTAAGAGTTATGCTTCACGCTTATTAGAAACTTATAGTACGAATTTATCTGCCGAGGCAGACGTAGTGAAGTAATATCAGATTTCTAATTGCGGTTAGTATAAAATAAAATTTTTCACTGTTTTCTATCTTTTCTTCATCATTTTCCACATTGGTACTATAGCAGTAACCACAAAAAATAATCCATACCAGTATCGATCCAAACTTAATATTGGTTCTCGAAGTTTTGCTATCATTAGTGTAAATCAGAATACACTTCATTTAATCAATCAAATATCCCAAAACTTTAGATTTTTTATACCATTATTAGCCCATTTAAATAATTTCATTTTTATTTATTTTAAAAAGATAAATATTTTTAAAATACTATCCAATATCTTTCTTTCTTAAATCCATTTACTTCATAATCTGAATCCCATTTTCATCCGTTTTTTTGTATTACTTTTGCGGATCATATGTTTTCTTTTTTACAATTTATCAATATTTTTCACATTTCTATATTTTCGCATATCTTCAATAGAATATTTAATGCTTTACTAGCGTATCCTCTTTTTCTTTCACTTGGTTTTATTCCATATCATATATGTCATCCATTAAATTTTAACTCTTCTGTTAATTTATGGCGCAATTCTATTCATCATACAAGTTCATTTTGTCTATCAATTATAAAAAATAATGTGGATTGCACATGTCATTCTTTTAATTTTATTCATTTCCTATAATTTTCACATCTAATCAAAAACTCTTGATAGTTTTCTCATTCATTTAAAATCATAGAAGCTGGTATTATTTCTTCATTTTTGTCAGAAAATTCTTGAACAAGTTTAAAATAAGATTCTTCATAATGTTTCCTTGGGAATTCTAGTCTTATCATAAACTTATATTTTAGAATATAAATTATTATATCAAAATTCTACCTTTACTGCTTTTTTCTATTTTACCCAATTTCAACAAAAGTGGTTCTATGTCTTCTTCTACTCATTTCTCGTTCATGCCTAGTTGTATTGCTATAGCTTTTAATCACATAGGTCTATTGTTTTTTTTCAAAATATCCAAATATTTCTGATGAATAGGAGATGTTCATCCATCGTCTATTTTACTATGAACTAGAAACTTTTCCCACATATCATGTGTAAATTCTTTTGCGTTTTTTCATTCAGTTACAAAAAAATCCCTAATCTTTATACATAAATTATGTATTTCTCTAGGTACAGAATCCACCTTGTGATGTATTTTTTCTATAATAGACTCATGAGTTGGAACTCAATACTTTTTTAGATATTTATCTATGATTTTCTTTTTTTCTTCGCTATTGTATTCCATAAAATGAAAATCATATACAAATCTATTTTTAATTGGTTTGGAAAGTCATTCTCATTTTGTGGTTGCACCTACCAAAGTGAATTTATTCAAAGGTATCCTGACACTTCATCATTCTGGCATTACCATATCTATCACAAAATCCTCCATTGCTATATAAAGTACTTCTTCTACATTTGGTTTTAATCTATGTATCTCATCTATAAATAAAATATCTCCATCTTCCAAAGTGTTTAAAATACTTACAATCTCAGACGGCTTATTTATAGCATAACCTGTCACTACTTTCATACTTACATTGCTTTGTTTGGAAATTATATGAGCCATAGTAGTTTTACCAAATCCACTAGGTCCACAAAAAAGTATATGTCACATATTGCTTTGTCTTTTTTTTGCACTATCTATTGCTGTTTGCAAAACCTTTTTTATATGTTCTTGTCACACAAAACTATCAAAACTATCCGGTCTAAACCCATCTTGAGTTTCCAAAATAGTATCTATATTTATTTTCTTAACTTCCACTTTTGATTTATTAATTATTAAAACAATTTATAATGTTTGCATCAAGTAATATGCGCTAGTTCATTCTACAGGAGATATTTTATATGTATTTCATCCATTAAATCTTATAGTTGATTCTACAACATATCAATTACTTACTACAAAATTTATTGTTCACAAATCTTCGTCAGTAGACAAGTCAAATACATTTCCATATCGAACAAAATTGTCAGAAAAATAACTAGATTCTGATGCTTTCACTATTTTATATCTAGTGCCAAAAGTCTCTATATATCATAGATTAAAAGATCATCTTTTTAATAAAGTTGAGTCCAAATATACATTTGCTTTTAATTTTCAATTTATTCAAGTAGATATTGATCATACTACAGTACTAATTATTTCATTTGATATTCTATTACTATTCAAATTATTTAACATTTTATATTTCACATTGAATCTATACAGAAATAGTGCCACTTCATATCTACTTATAGGAGTATCAAAAGTAATAGCATCACTAGGTGATACTATTCATAGTTCTTTAGCCTCATTAAAATAATTTTGCCA
The DNA here is from genome assembly GCA_964609035.1 of uncultured Candidatus Peribacteria bacterium. GTDB lineage: Bacteria > Patescibacteriota > Gracilibacteria > Absconditabacterales > Absconditicoccaceae > JALOAF01. The sequence goes on along the minus strand of CAZSQL010000005.1, from coordinate 17,822 downwards.
CCAAGGGTTTGCATTTTCATCTAGATGTTTTCATTGAAACATTCTGATTAATGAAACCACAAAATGTGACTTATTTAAATTAGTATCAGGAGAAAATAGTTTATTATTTCATTTCATTATTCATTTTTTACACACATTTATCACATGTTGTTGATCAGTACTGCTTAATTTTCATATATCAGTAAATTCGCACTGACTAGGCAAGAAAACTTCATTTGTAGATAATCCAAGCATAGTCGAAAATTTGTCAAATATTTTTGCTGCTGCTGCTTTATTTAGTGTGTCAAATGGTTTGTATTCATTTGGGTTGTTGTGTACAGTTAGACCATTATCAAACATCCAGTATATTGCTTCCAAAAGCTCTGGATCTTTGTGAGGATCTATTCATCATACCAATGTGTTTAAATTTTCTATAACAGTTTCTGAGTTCATTGTTCATGTAGAATTAGGAGTTTTTACTTGTCCCAAAAGATTCAGCGCCATGGTTTTTAGTTGAGGGTTTGTTACTAGATTTTTTAATCTATAAACCATAAGTCATATTTCATATCTTGTAAGTTGTGTGTCAAATTTATTTATATCCTCTACATTTGTCATTCATATTAATTTACCTTTTGTATAATATTGTTCTCGCCAAGGTGTTTGTAATTCATAAGACATTTTTCATTCAAACATTCTCAATAATACTGCCATAGCTTCAGCTTTTGTTAGGTTGTTGTGTGGTAGATAATTTCAATTAGATCACTTAAAAAGTCATCGTTTGCATACATTTGCTATATGAGGAACAAGTGTTGGGTCAAATTTTTGTGAATCTCAAAAATTACAGTTTGAATTTTTTGTGACATCTTGATATCACAATACAATATAAGCTTGTCATATGATTTTACTTGTTTCTTCACGAGTTACTAAATCATACATTTTATAATCTTCTTTATTGTTGTATTTAGTTAATCAATTTGCATACATCCAAGCAAGAGCGTCTGCAAATTCAGTTTCTACATCTATTGGTGTATTTATAAAAATAATTTCATTTTGTTGGTTTCCAGTGTTATTTACTCCGGTATTTGTTGTACCAGTATTTGTTGCTCAAGTATTTACATAACCACTTATATAAATTGTGTTTGTTCAAGTGTCTATCATTATTTGAGGTAAAACATTTTGCTGTTCTCAAGTATTACTAACTTGTCCAGTGCTTTCTGCAGAAACAAAAAATATTGATCACAAAAATAACATTACAAACAACAATAAATTTCTTCAGTTTTTGTTTAACATTTTTTACTAAATATAATATAAATTAATAATAACTAAATTCCTTATACTCAAGATTATTTTCATTTCAATACAAACTTAGTTTTATAAAAAAATCTCACAATATGTGAGATTCTCTTAAAAAGTAGAATTTTTTATCTGATATCTGCAATAGCAGACATCATATTCGTTACATTTTCTAGCAGAAACTTTTTAGCAGTTTCTTCCGCTGACATTTGTTTCTTCTTGGCAATTATGCCTGGAACATCTTTTAGATGTCTTAAAGAAGACAAAGGTTGTGGTGTTTCATAGAATTCATTTTCCAGATAAAATCTTTTGGAATTGAATTTTTTTTCGTTTAGGTTGCTAACGGTAGATTTATGCTTTTCTTTTTTAAAGAAATCTCTACCACAAACTATTATCACATCTTCAAATTCTTCTAGTGCCTTTGATTTGTTATAATCTTTTTTCAAAGACTTTTTCAGATTTTTAATTTTTTCCAAATTTTTGTCCTGAAATTTTGCAATCTCTTTCAAAAACTTGATCAAAATCTCGATCTCTGTGTTTTTTTCTGTTTTAAGTCTTTTTTGGGTTGATATGATGAATTATTTTAATTCTCTCAAATCCTTTTCTAACTAATTTTTTAATCTTTTTTCATTCCACTTAGGAATGATTTTTTTTAAAGTTGCTACCATTTTTTAATTTTTTTTTGTTATACTTTTTTTTAGCGAGAAAGCTTATAATTATTTAAGTTGCAATGTCAATACTTAGTTTTATCAAACTTTTGTAATAAAATGGTTGCAAAATATTTTTAAAAATATAAAAGAAAAATATATAATTTAGTTATAAAGTTAAAAGTTCAAAGTATAAAGTTCTATTAACTTGAAAACTTGATAACTTGATAACTTGAAAACTTGATAACTTGATAACTTGAAAACTTGATAACTTTTTACTCTATTTTTTTGACCATGAAACTAATATTTGTGACTTGATGAGTGATTTCAGGACTATGAAAAGGAATCACAGCAGCTTCTATTGGTAGAATAATGAAATCTGCTGGATACAAAGTAACTATGGCCAAAATGGATCCATACTTACAAATAGATGCTGGGACTATGTCTCCATACGAACACGGAGAAACTTTTGTCACCACTGACGGATTTGAAACTGACTTAGACCTATGACACTACGAAAGATTTATAAATGAGGAGTTAACTAAATATAGTAGTATGACCACATGACAAATATATTATTCTGTCATGAAAAAAGAGAGGAGAGGAGATTATTTGTGAAAAACAGTGCAAGTAATACCGCATGTGATAGATGAAATCAAAGAGAGAGTTCGCAAATTAGCAGAATGAAGTGATGTTGCGATTATTGAAATATGATGAACAGTTTGAGATATAGAATGACCACATTTTATAGAATCCATGAGACAACTTAGACATGATTTATGAAAAGAAAATGTTTTGTTTGTACATGTGGCGCCAATTATCACAGTGACCACATCATGAGAGATGAAAACAAAAGCAATCCAACACTCTATTATCAAGCTTAGAGAGCTTGGGATACATGCCAATGTTTTGGTTTGTAGATCTCCAGTTCCATTAGAAGATTGAGCAAAAAAGAAATTAGCACTTTTTTGTGATATAGATGAGGATCGTATTATAGAAGCAATTGATCAAAATATATATCAAGTTCCACTTTCTTTCCAAAGACAATGACTAGATAAGTATATTATCCAAAGATTTTTTGGAGAAGAAAAAAGAGCAGATATGTCCTCTTGGGAAAATCATGTAAATAAATTACTAAATCCTCAAAGAGAAATTACAGTTGCTATGGCAGGAAAATACACACACTTGGATGATTCCTATATTAGTGTTTTAGAATCATTAAAACATGCTTGAGCATTTTACGACACCAAAGTGAGAATAGAGCGATTGGAAACCGAAGAGTATCAATGAGCAGATTGGGAAGATAAACTTAGAAATTTAATCAATCAAAAAAATATTTCAGCATTGGTTGTCCCTTGATGATTTTGAAATAGATGAATAGAATGAATGGTAAATATAGCCAACTTTTGTAGAGAAAAAAATATACCATATCTTTGATTATGTTTATGACTTCAAATAGCTACAATAGCATTTGCTAGGCATGTATGTAATATACCTGACGCAAATTCTGGAGAATTTACACCAGAATGAAACAATAATGTTATAGACATTATGGAATCACAAAAAGATATTACAGACAAATGATGAACTATGCGTTTGTGATCTTATGATGCAGTATTAAAACCAGACACAAAAGTTCGAAATCTCTATAAAACATCAAATCAAATAGATTTATCAAATAATCTAATCAAAGAAAGACACAGACATAGATTTGAAGTAAATCCTAAATATCATGATATATTACAGCAAAATTGACTTACAATATCTGGATTGTCTCCGGATGGCACATTAGTAGAGTTTATAGAATTACCAAATCACAAATACTATTTAGCTACACAAGCACATCCAGAATTTAAATCTAGAATCAACAAACCACACCCATTATTCCTTTGACTTATAAAGTCTGCTATTTTATAATATTGTCCCCCTGCTGCGCCCCGCTACTGCGGGGTAAGGGGGAAGAGGCTCGCTTGCGAGTAGGGGGTTGTTTTCAATTCAACAAACCCATTTAACCCCACCACCACTTCGTGGTCCCCCTCCCCTTACAGGGGATGTATATTTAAAAATAAACATACAAAATGAAAAAAAGATTTCTTACATGACTTAAACCAACTTGATCACAACTACATATTTGAAATTATTTTGGTTCTATCAAACAAATGATGGATCTTGCAAAAGAAAATCCAGATTCAGAATTTTTCTTGTTTCTAGCAAATATGCATGGATTCACACAAATCCATAACAAAGAAGAAATGAGAAATAATTCCATCATGGCAGTTAAACTTTACTTGGCTTGTGGGGCAGATGCAAAACAATTTGTAATTTACAATCCTGCAGATGTACCAGGTCATGCACAGTTAAATTGGGTTTTGACTTGTACTACTCATATGTGATTTATGGAAAGAATGCATTCATACAAAGAAGCATTGGATAAATGAAAAGCAAAAGAAATTTGAGTTTGAGTATTTTGTTATCCAATACTTATGGCTGCAGATATATTGCTGTATGATGCAAATATAGTCCCAGTATGAAAAGATCAAAAACAACATGTAGAATATGCTAGAGATATCGCTCAAAAATTTAATAATACATTTGGAGAAACTTTTGTTTTGCCAGAACCAAAAATCAATCCAGAATTGTGACTGATACCATGAACAGATGGTCGTAAAATGTCAAAATCTTACAACAATTATGTTTGATTGCTGGATGATGAATCAATTATCCTCAAAAGAATCAAGCAAATACCAACAGGTTCTCAGACAGTAGAGGAGTCCAAAAACCCAGATGAATGTAATGTATACAATCTTTGTAAATTATTTATCACAGAATCAGAAAATCAAGAGCTTAGAAGTAAATATTTAGCATGATGACTTAGTTATAAATATGCAAAAGAATATTTATTTGAAAAAATGATGGACTTTCTACGTCCAATCCAACAAAAATATAATAAAATTTCAGACCAAGAGGTAATAGATTTACTAACAAAAAATGCTAAATACGTAAATGAAATAGCAGAAAAAAAGATTCAAGATGTTTATACTAAAATTTGATTTAAACTTTAAAAATTAATTTCGTGAAAAGACATTAAATATTTGACAAAAAATACAATTTTGTTTATAATAAGGTTATATTTTTTTATATAATTAATTTTGATAACAATGACAAGTCCATCAGAAGATGTATCTAATAAATATTTTGATTCCAATTCCAATTCAGATAGTAAAAAGGATATTCTATGAGATCTTAATAAAAATTCTAAATTGGAAGTAGAAGAAATAGAAAAAATTATTTCTAAAGATATTGTATCTTTACAAAATGAGATTGATAACTCAATTGTTTCTAATGAAGAATTAAAAACAGCAAAAGAAAAATTTGAGAAAAATTTTGTAATAGCTAGATATGTAAATATGAGACCAGACACTTGGACTAATTTGCAAGCAATGGATAAAAATAGTTTTATTGATGAATTAAAATCACTTTGAGAGCTAGATATTGGTGGTAAAAAGATTGATATGTCTAAAATTGCTGATCCATATTTATGAGTAAAAGCCCTATTATCATATCTTTGATATACTGGTGTAGGATGAAATCAATTAGATCTAAATAATACTAGTTTGTACCCTGGTAAAATATTACCAGAGCAAAAAGATTTATATATAGCATTATTAAAATTCCAAAATCTTAATTATTGAGAAGCAGAAAAACCACAATCATCGTATTTGTCAGATGATAAGGATGGATGAACTAAGGTTAGTGCTGATGGTATAATTGGATGATACACTTTAAGATGACTTATAAAAGATGCCCAACTCAAAAAAGAACTAAATTGAAATATTCCATCTGATATTAATTCAGAAGTGGTACCTGAAAATGACATTATTAAGACTAGTGGAGAATGACAAACTGATGTAGTTATTACAGTAGGTTCAGACTTAAAAGATGATAAAATAGAATCTTTAGATAATACGGGTGTAGTTTCAGAAAATTGAGCTATGACTCTCGATACACAAGATGTTGAAACAGAGACTGACAATAATGAGGCAAAAAGTAATGTTAGTATAGAAAAAATATGAGATTGGGAGTTTCCAAAAATAAAGGATATTTATAGTGAGGGTGAAGATAATTATTTATTTACATTAGAGGATACAAAAGGTCGATGAATAGATGATATTTCTTTTGTGCCAACAATTTATAATACTTTACAAATAGAAAATAACTTAGAAAATATAGGGGAATCTTCTGATTTAAAAAACATGTTGATACGTCCTTGGTTTGAACAGATGTGAAAAGTTATAGAAGATATGAGAAAATGAATAACAGTGGACTGAGAAAAATATACTTTTACTTATGAACAAATAAAATTAGCAATAGAAAATAAATGATTTATCAAAACTATTGAAAAAGATGGTAAAGAATATGAATTGGTATTTGATACTTGGACTTCAGAAATGAATAAAATAATTAATGCAGTCAGACCTCTTTGAAATAAAGAGTATAATAAATCATGATGAGAAAGTGGATGACTAAAAGAAAAGTATCAAATAAGACCAGTTTGATTGATTTATAAATGAGTTAGATGATTGTTTAAAAAACAAGATGATTTATGAGAAATAGTTTTCTGAGATCGTGTTTCTTAGTGTAATTTTTTTTTACAACAAATCAGCAATACTTCTATCATTTTTTAATCTAGGTATTTTGTTTTGTCATCCATGTTTTCATTGAGATTTCATAAATTCTTCAAAAGAATTTTTTTTGACTTTTGTAATAATTAAATTTCTTAAATTATTTCCATTTCTCAGATCTTTGTAGTATATGTTTTGTTCACACATTATTTTATCTATTTTTTCTGCTAATTTATCCATATTTTCTGGCTCTTTTTCAAATTCTATAAACCATTCATGATATGGTTTTCAACTATCTGGATTTACTTGTGGAGCTACAGTAAATTCATTTATACTAATATCTGTATTTTTGATTGCTTCAGACAAAGCAAATTCTACTTCTTTTGCAATCACATGTTCTCCAAAAGCATTTATATCATTTCATATTCTTCCAGACACAATTACCTTGTATGGTTTTAACGATGTAAATTGAATTATGTCTCAAGTATTGTATGCCCACAATCATGCATTTGTAGAGATTATAAGTACATAGTCGATATTTTTTTCTACCTCTCATATAGTATACCTCTTAAAATCTTTTTTTCACCAATCAGTTTTTTTCACGAATTCATAAAATATTCATCCATTTAACAACAATAACATTCACTTATCTTGCTGATCATCTTGATAGGCATAAAATCATTCCGAAGCAGGGAACAATTCTATAGAATCGATTTTTTTTCACATTAAATTTTCGAATTTCGCTCTATATGGTTCATAATTTACTCATCCATATATAAACAAATTAAAATTTGGGAAAGCCTCACAAACTTTTTTTCATGTTTTATTCACTATTTTTTCAAAATATCATTGTACCCAAGATGGGATTCCAGAAATCATAGTCATATCTTCTTTTATAGTTTCTTCTACTATTTTATTTACCTTATCCTCTCGATCTTCTATACAATTTGTTTCCCGAGTCGGCATTCTGTTTTTTTGTAGGTATTTTGGTACAAAATGTGCCACAATTCCAGACAATCTACCTGTTTTTATTTTTCATGATTTATCTAAAATTGGACTTCATTGTAGAAATATCATCTTGCCATCTACAAAACTTGATTTACCAGTCTTGTAAATATAGTTTAATATAGCATCTCTTGTAGCTTTTATGTGATAAGGCATACTTTCTTTGCTGATTGGTATATATTTTGCTCATGATGTCGTTCAGGATGTTTTGGCAAAATAAATTGGCAATCATTTTCGTAAAACATTTTTTTTTCATTCTTTTATCTGCTCAATATATTTTTTAAAATCTTCATAATCTCTTATGTTTACTTTATTCTTGAAATCTTCATAATTTTTTATCTCCTCAAAATTATGCTCTATACCAAATTGAGTTTTTTTACCTTTTTTTATAAGATAATTAAAAATATTCGCCTGATTTTTTTCAGGATTATTTATCCATTTTTGGTTTTTGATATGTACAATATTAGCAAATATTTTCGCCAAAAATTTTTTCATAAATTTATAATTTATAAATTATAAAACATTATTTCTTCTTAACATCACAAGACAACTTATACCAAAAGCAAAGAAAACTATTCCAGCTCCAAGTAGTGCTAAACTTAAACTATAAAAATCTAATATTCGTCATATAAATGGACTTATTATTGCAAAAAAAAGTCTTCATACAAGTCATTGAATAGATATCACAGTCGCTCTAATATCAGAAGATATAATTTTGTTTATATAATCTTTGATTATAGGTCTACCAATTCATCTAGCAAAATAAAATAAAAACATAAACATAATAGCCCACAAAGATTGGAATACAGCAAGAAGGATATATCATATAAAACATATTACGATAAGAAATATAAGTGATTTTTTTCTTCCAAAAAATTCTTCAAATTTATGTGCTTGTAAAGCAAAAAATCATACTGATGCATTTAAAATAGCCCAAGCAAATCAAAAGTATGCCAAGGGTAGTCACACCAACTCAAAATATGGTTGGACGAGCCAAACAAATGTTAGTGTGCTGGCACTAAAAAATCAAAAATAAAAAATAAGCCATTTTATTTCTTTGTGTCAGTGTAGTGAATACTTTATTATTCTGACAATATTTTTTATTACACCATCTTTATTTTTATTTCTTTTTACAGGTGGCTCTATAATAGACCATGCTACAAATATGGCAGGTATAGAAATTAAAGTTTCTACATAAAAAGGTGTTCTCAAACTAATAAGCGCTAGAAATCATCATATCACACTAGCAATAGCTTCAGAAAAATTTCATGTTGCTTCCATTCTTCATTCGATTTTTTTGTAATCTTTTTCTTTTCATGTGGCAAGAAGTGTGTCGTATATGATAGCAGAATCTGTTCACGAAAAGAATCATATTGATAACGCCATAACAATTTCTGCAATCAAAAATCACCAAAACGAATATGATGCTGAATGTATACCTATTCATACTGCTCACAATATGCTAGCTATGATCAAGCAATTTTTTCTTCCCATAGTATCAGAAAAATAACCACTAGGTATTTCAAAAACTACTATAGCAATAGAAAAAATTGAATTCAACAGAAATATTTGAGTCATACTCAAACCATTATCCTGGAAAAACAAAACTACAATAGGCATGATCAAAAGAAACATGCGAGTAGCCTTGAGAAAATACATTTTCCATATATTTTTTGATAATTTATTTTCCATTTTAAATTTTTATATTATCCTAAGTACTCACAACCAGCAAAAGCAGCCAAATTTTCCAAGCTTTGTAGCCCAGCTATCTGAGATCCATTAGTAAATTCCCAAGCAGGTACTCATTGAATATTAGCTTCACCACATACGGCAGGTTGTTCCATACAGTTTATATAATTTACATATTTGAAATCTTCTCCAAATAAATCTTTTTGTTTCATACAATAAGGACAAGTTTCGGTTCCATACATTTTTGCTCATTTTGCAGTCAAACATTTCGCCAAACTTTCTGTAGCTGATATGTTGTTGACTACAGGTTTTTCAATAGGTTTTTCAACTTGTGTGTTTGTAATATTGTTTTCTTCTACTTCTTCTAATACAACTTCTTCATTAATTTCTTCCACAAGATTTTGATCATCAGTATTTGAAGTCTGACTGTTACATCCAAATAGCATCAAACTAAATCATACTAAAACAAATAACATAATTTTTTTCATTTTTTCTAAATATTTATTATATAAAAGTATTCACATAAATTGATAGTTGATAGTTGATAGTTGATAATTGATAGTTGATAGTTGATAATTGATAGTTGATAGTTGATAGTTGATAATTGATAGTTGATAATTGATAGTTGATAATTATCCACTATCCATTATCCATTTTCAATTACTTCCCCCACCATTTCTTAAAATAAGGGAGTGATAATGTAGATAATACAAATCCAAGAGTTGGTACTATAGAATTGACAAAAGGTTTTGGTAGGTCAGCCACCAAAAAGAACAAAACTATAGTAATATATGTCATTATTGCAATCAAAAATCTCCTAGTCCAACTAGTCTCCCAAGCTTTGTCTAGCTCTACTTTTTGGTTTCTCTGTTCAATCTTCAAAACTCTCTCCTCTAAGTTTTGTAGCATGTTTATTTTTTAAAAATAAATAATTATATTTTCCTGATTTTTTCATTCATAGTTTTTCAATCTTTATCTTTTCGTTCATTCCATCAATTTGCATATCTTCATAAAATAGCTACTGAAGCGGCACTAGGAGAACTAAAGGTATAATCTTCAGTAAAAACATAAACATTTCATTCTCTTTTTAATATTCAATTTGCTAATAATTTCTTACGTATTCAGCTAACCCAAGATCAAATAGATGATTTACTTTCTTCTAAATTTGCTTTTCATCATTTAAAAACCGTCAATCAATTTTCATTGTATTCTCAACTAGCAATTGCATCTTTTCCTTTACAATGAAATATATTTTTATATTCTTTTTTCATTTCTTCAAAAAGAGAGAATCAAAGTGTCGAAATAATTATTTTAAGATCATCAAAAAAACTAAGTGCAAAATCCTCATCTTGTTCTGTTAAACTAGACTGTGTAGGATTTATTGTATTTTCTAGTTCACACTTTTTTATCTCTTTAGCTTTATTATAACAATAGCTCTCTAAATATTTTATGTGTGCTTTATTGATGTTTTGTTTTTCTGATATAAAACATATCACACTATTCCAGAAGTCCTTTTTTTGGTTATGTTGTTTTATTCTATCTAATAAATTTTCAGCTTCTCATATATATATTAATGGTTTTCAGATTTCATTATGATCTCATATTAAAAAATATATTCAAGGTTGTTGTAATTCTTTTCTATTAGAAGCTTCTAAAACTTTATTTCTGGGTATATATATTCATTTTACAATACTGTTTATTATTTCACAAATTTTAATGCTTTTTGGATTAGCATCTGGGATATAAATAGAAATAGTCTTTCCTCTCATTATTTTTAAAATATAATAAAAAAACCTAGTTTTCAATCCATTCCACAAACACATTGTAGTCATGCGCCAAATTCTTATCTATTTTTATTTTTTTCTCTATATTGTTTACTGCATAGATCACACTAGCATGATTTTTACCACCAAAATAATCTCAAATTTTTTCCAAAGTCCATCCAAAATATCTTTTTGCCAATAGCATAAGTATCTGCCTACTAACTGTAATTTCTTGCCTTCTGCTATCAGACTTGAGATCAGAGACAGAGATGTTGTAGTACTGAGCCACCATTTCTACTATATTTCCAAAATTTTGTGTGCTTTTTTTATTTCATTCAACTATTTTATTCATATCCATTTTTTGCTCGCTGTGTGTATATCCCAATGTCTCCAACGCTGCTATCACATCTTGCTCGTTTAGTGTATTTCACATCAATTTTTTTCTAGTAATCAAAATATTCAATGCTCATTCCAACTCTCTCACATTGTTTACTACATATTTTGCTACTGTTTCTAGTAATTCATATTCTATCTCTTCTCATTTTTGTTCCAATTTTGATTGCAATATCGCTATCCTAGTTTCAAAATCTGGAGATTTTAGATCTACTACAAGTCATAATCCAAACCTGCTTTTGAGCCTAGGTTCTATGTTTATAAGCTCTTTTGGAGGACGATCTCCACTCAAGATTACTTGCTTTTTTTTCATGTGAAAATCGTTGAATATATTGTGGAATACTTCTTGTGTTTTATCCTTACCAGACAAAAACTGTACATCATCCAAAAGCAAAACATCTATATCGTTGAATTTTGATAATACTGTATTTAATTTATTTTTTCTCAAAGACTCAACTATTTCGTCAATCAATTTGCTTGTTGGTAGATATATCACATTTTTTTCTGGGTCATCTTTCATGATTTTATTTCATATAGCTTGCATCAAGTGTGTTTTACCAAGTCACACATTACCATACAAAAACAGGGGATTATATGCTGTTCATGGATTCTCAGACACAGCTTTTGCTGCAGAAAAAGCAAAATTGTTGTTTGCTCCAGCCACAAAACTTTCAAAACTATAAATTGGATCAAATAATATTCCAAAAAACTCTGATAATTTATTTTTGATTTTTGGTTCTATGGTGTGTTCTTTTTTATTTTCTTTTAACTGTAATATTTTTTTTAGATCAGCAGTGAGATCTCATCCATTGGAAAAAGGAGTGTATATCACAAATTTTGTATCAAATTGTGAATTGTAAATTTCTTTTATCGTATCTTTTATTTGTTTTCCAAAAAATTTCTTTACCTGCGTCATCACAAATTCATTTGCCACTCAGATGTACACTGCTTGCTCTTTTTCATCTATATTTACTATTCATACATTTTGCAAAAACGAAAAAATCTTTTTTGGATCGCATTGTTTGGCTAAGTGCAAAACAGCTTCTTCCCAAATTCACAAAAGAAATTCTTTTTTTTCTTTGTCGTATGATTTTACAATATCTATTAACACTTCCTTATGTAGTTAAAAGTTAAAAAGTATAAAGTTTTAAAGTTATTATAATTATTGATTTCATGCTAAATATTAAATTTTTTTGTATTCTTCCCCAACGGGGAAGTTGTTCCATTGCATCGCAAAGCGAGGTAAATAGTTGGGGGTTGTGTATGATGAAAATTACCCCCAACTAGCTTCGCAAACAACTTCCCCAGAGGGGAAGAATCTCTAAATATAATTTCTTAATGTGTAATTTTTTAGTCTTTTAATTTAACTTACTATAAAAATTTTCCACACAATAACAAACAAATTTTCTTATAATTCTTTTATGACTTTTTTCAAAATATTCTTAGTATTTTCATGACTCAATATTTTTATCGCACGATCATAATCTACCCATTTATATCAATTCAATTCTATATCTTGAATCTTAACATCTTTAGTCCCTACAAACGCTAATCGATATTTCACTGTTTTATATATCTTTTCTCATTTTTCTTGAAAAATATAATTTATCTCAAAATATTTGTCTTCTATTACTTCGAAATTATTTATTCATACTTCTTCTACAAACTCTCTTTTTGCTGCCTGTATTCAATCTTCACCCATTTCTGCATGTCATTTCGGAAGTCACCAAAAACTTCAATTACCAGCTTTTTGATTGATTATCAAAAATTCATGGCTTCAATCTTCATTTTTATATACAGGTACTATTCAGTAAGAAAAATCTTTTTTCATTTTCTGTTATTGATATAAAGTAATAGTCATTGCAAATTCGCGATGACAGGTTAAGTATTTATTTAAATTTATAAATCTTAGCCACCTCCAAAACTTCATCTCTACTAGTTTTTGGATCATCTTCCAACTTTATGTCTGGACTAATTCATTCCAAATTTATATTCTTTTTTGATCAACCAGTAAATCGTTTTGCAATTGTGTATTTCAACATAGAACCATCAGTATACTCAACTATAGTTTGTACAGATCATTTACCAAAAGTTTGTGTTCACAATAAGATTGTATTTTTTACATAATCTTTTATCACTCCAGCAAAAATTTCACTAGCCGAGGCACTTCATTTGTTTATTAGCACAATCATATTCTTATCCAATATTTTCTTTGTATTGTTTCTTGCTACTATATCTTGTTCCATATTTTTATATTTTATGGTAGCTATCACTTCTCATCATGGCACAAAATAATTTAACATATTTGTGACTACATTTAAATCTCCACCCGGATTGTTTCTGACATCTAGTATATATTTATCACATTTTTTATTTTCAAAAAAGTTTATAGCATTTTTAAATTGAATATTGCTTTGATTATTAAATTGAGCTATATTAATATAGCAATTAAATCATTCAAAAAACTCATAATCCACGTTTGCAAAGACTATTTTTCATCTTTTGATATTCAAAATTTTTATTTCATTACCTCTTTTTATATTTAACTTTACAAAAGTTTCTGCAGGTCATTTTATCCAGCTTATCAACTCATTCAGACTTGTATTATTTTTTACTTCTTTATCATCTACTTTCAAAATAATATCTCATGCAAGTACTCAATACTTTTCTGCAGGACTATTTTTCAATGGAGCAATTATTACAAAATTTCAATCTCATTTCATTTCTAATTGGGCTCCAATTCATTCAAAGCTTCATTCTAAGTCTTCTCCAAAAGTCTTTGCTTCACTTGGTGTCATAAAAATAGTATAAGGATCTCACAAGGCATCCACATATCATTTTATAGCACCATATCACATTTTTTCCTCATCAAAATCTTTTTCAAAAATGTATTCTTTTTCCAATCTAGATATTACATCGTCCAATATCAATTGTACAGTCTCTGATCATTTGTTTCATACATATTCTTTTTTGGTGTAATCTATCATGTATTTGGTCCACTCTACAGTAATATCTTTTCATTTTTCAAATTGAAAATCTCTTTTTATTTTTGCTTGTAATAATTTGACAATATGTTCTTGCTTGATTATTTTTTCCTTTGCCAATTCTTGATTTAAATTTGGAAAAATATTCAGATATATTCCTTTTTGCAATGATTGATACAAAGGAGTACTTCTGCCAATATTTTTGTATTTCACATCGATATACTTCCAAGATTCTGGGATATCTTTTGATATTCATTCAAAATATATCGTCAAAAATTCTCACATATTCAAAACTCTTTCAGCAAACGAAAAGCTTACTAAACCAAAAATCAATATCACAAATGATAAAAATATTTTTTTCATACTGTTTTATGGAAAATAAACATATTCAAGATAATAATCTATATTTTTTTTACAAACGAAAAAAAGGAGCAGTAGAAATTTCTGCTCCTTTTTTATAAACTTAATCAGC
>CAZSQL010000005.1:0-2875 GCA_964609035.1 uncultured Candidatus Peribacteria bacterium | reverse complement strand
AACGAAAAAAAGGAGCAGTAGAAATTTCTGCTCCTTTTTTATAAACTTAATCAGCTAGTTTTCCAATATTATCAACGAAACGGAAAACTTCTGTTTTTCGATTATTGATTGCTTCTAATACTTCTGGGTACTTTTCTTTCATGGTTGTTTCTTTTATGGGAGAACCAAGTTTAACATTGAATTTTCCTTTCAACATTCCTTCGGTATCCGATTTTGTTCCATGGATAGCAAGAATCTTTTTTATGGATTTACCATTTTTTACTTGGACTATTGAATAGTCTGAGCCTGTTTTTTTTGAGACAATTTCACACATAATTTTTTAAATTTTTGTTAATAATTATTTTTACTAAAAACTTATACAAAAATCAAATATAATTTCAATAGTATTTTTTACAAAATGTCAACTATTTTTGTGAATTGATTACATCTATCATATACATTTTTAAACATATCAAAACTAGCTGACCCAGGAGAAAATAGAATATTCGTTATTTTTAGTTTTTTGGCTTCTTTTATAGAATAGTCCAAAGCATCTTTCAATGTCTCAAAAATTTTATATTTTATATCTTTATTTTCACATATTACTTTAAACTTTTTGGCAGTTTGTCATATCAAACATGCAACCCCAATTTTTTTCTCAAATTCATTTTCCAGCCAAGTGTAATCTTCTCATTTGTCATAACCACCAGCTATCAAAACTATTTTTTCATCAAAACAACCTAATGCAGCATTTAGTGCTTGAGAAGACGTACATATTCCATCATCGTATATTTTTATTCCTTTTAATTCTTTTATCATTTTCATCCTATGATCTAGTGGCTCAATATCTTTTGCTATTTCCAAAAAGATATCATCATCAAAATCTAGCTCATTATCATCAAAATATTCCCATATGATTTTATAAATTGCGTTCCAGTTTCATTTGTTGTGATCTCACAAAAATTTAGTTTTCTCCAAATCAAAATGTTTTTGGTATATCTCTATGCGCATATTTTTGTAAATTTTGTTGTCGCTTCTTCACTGTCTTTTTTTGTATAGTTCCAAGCATTCTTTGTCAGTCACAGAATATTTTTTAGTATAATCTATCATATGAAATTTACTATCAAAATATTCTTCCAAATCTTTGTGCCAATCTAGATGATCTATTCATAAGTTTGTTAAAATACTATAATCAAAACTAAAATTATTCAACTTATAGAGCATAAAAGACGACACTTCCAAAACAATCAAATGTTTGCTATTTTTTCATCCATCCATTATTTCGCATAATGTTTCTGATAGAGGAGTTCAAAAATTTCAAGATAAATGTACTTTTGTTTTTATATTTAGTTTTTCAAAAATTCATTTAAATAAATGATACATTACATGTACTGATGTTGATTTTCCATTTGTTCATGTTACACCAATTATTTCCAAATTATCTTCTAGTCACAATTCTTTTATTATTCATCACAAAAAATTTAATTCAGAAAAAACTTTGTCACCATAATTTAAATACAAATTGTGGTCTTGCTTTACTCATGGAGAACAAATAATCTTGTCTGATTTTCATAAGATATCATCATCCCAATCTTGATCATCCATTATGATGTTTTCGATTTCCAATTTATTCAATAATTTATTCAAACTATTTCATACCTTTCCTTTTCCAAATACCACTATCATCAAGTCTGAAAGTTATCAAGTTAAAAAGTTTTCAAGTTGGAAAATTACAAAATTTGTAATGTTTCAAATGTTACCATATCAGCAACTCAATTAAATTCCTCCCTTGGGGGAGGATGTAACTATCCCGCAGCCCCGCTTTGCGGGGTAAGTATTGCGGGATTAGGTGGGGGTTGAAACCTTCACAGAATTTAAACTATTTACAATATTTCCCATTCAATTATTAATATAATAAAAAAAAATATTATTGCAAAAGAATCAATTAATATTATATATGTTTAAGACTTTATAACTTTATAAACATTTAACTTTTTTACTATTTTTTATGATAGGGTTTTTTGATAGTTGATTTTGATGATTACAAACTATGAAATATTTTTATGAGTTGTATCCTGAGTATGACTATGTTTTTTTGGCAGACAACAAAAATTGCCCATTTTGAAATAAATCTGGAGAAGAAATACAAAAAATCACGTTTGATGCGCTAAATCGATTTTTTGATAATTGAGCAGAGATTGTGATTATTGCTTGTAATACAGCAGCAGCCTATTCTATCAGAAAACGACAAACACTATATCCACAAAAAAAAACGCTTTCCATCACAATTCCATGAGTAGAAGAAGTTCTATCTCCAGAAAATAAATGACTATCTATTGGTGTTGTGGCTACTCAAGCTACTATTGCATCAGATATATACAATGATTTATACTATAGATTTGGTGGAACGGGGACACCTGATTTTCACTTTGTCATGGCTCCAAAGCTTGTAGATATGGTAGAATCTTGAGCAAATCAAGAAGACATTATTTCTACAGTAAAACAATATTTATGAGATTTCCCAGAAAATTTAGATGCTTTGATACTTTGATGTACTCATTTTTCTGTATACAAAAAATATTTTTCTGAGCTTTTTGACTGAAAGATAATAGATCCATCATTAAACTCAGCAATTAAATTTAATGATTACCTAAACAATCATCCAGAAATAAAAAAGAAATTAAGCACAAATGGAAATGTAAAATTTTATACTACTTGAGATACGCAAAATTTCGACAAAATCTGATCTCAAATACGATGAAAAAACATTAACTCACAAAATATTGTTATTTAAAGTACACCACCCGGGTGTATAAAAACACCCGGGTGGAACTAAGTTGTTTAAACTACCAAATATAATTTTTCAATTTTTTCTACTGTTTTATCCCAATCAAAT
>CAZSQL010000004.1:45551-53628 GCA_964609035.1 uncultured Candidatus Peribacteria bacterium | reverse complement strand
CGCGACACGTCGGGAAGCCTTAGAAGCAATCTGTGTTCGCGCTTACATTTAATGGGATAAAATAGTTAAAATTATTCCAATAAATTTTAGTAAGGGCGATTAATAATCGCCCCTACTTGAAAACCTGCCTACCGCAGGCAGACTTGATAACTTTATATTTTTAACTTTTAACTTATGCAGCTAATTTTCGTCACCTGAAACCAAAACAAACTACAAGAAGCAAAAGAACTTTTGCCAGGTTTTTATATACAAAACCAAAATATAGATTTAGTGGAAATACAGGCTACAGCAGAGGAGATAGCAAAACACAAAATCCAAACTGCATTTGATCTTATCCAAAAACCATGTTTTATAGAAGATACAGCACTCTTTTTTCAAGAACGGGCAAACAAACTTCCATGACCATATATCAAAGATTTTGCACAAAATATCTGAGTCAAAAACCTTCCGAATTTATTAAAAAATGATTTTACTGCTACAGCTAGGACTACAATTGCTTATCATGACTGACAAAATATACATATTATCATTTGAGAAAAGAAATGAAAAATAGTCCCACATTGTGGTGTAGATAAATTTACTCGAGATCCCATATTTCAGCCAGAATGATTTGATAAAACTTACGCAGAAATGACTTCACAACAAAAAAATGAAATCAGTCACAGATCCATCGCCTTCCAAAAATTCAAAGAAATTTTAGATTATAAGTTCAGTTTAGATTAAATCACCCCTTTGTCCCCTCTTTGAAAAAGAGGGGAATAATTTATATGTAAGCCCCTCTTTTTCAAAGAGGGGTTGGGGTGATTTAAATACAAAGGAAAAAATAGTAAATTTAGAATAAAGAGATTTTTTCGAGCAAACAATCATTTAAATTTTTATTTTATTCATGCCAAAACAATACATTACTCCAATCAAAGAATGAACTATTGATGATGTGAAACTATGATCTCACATTGTTTTTGAGGAAGTAGATGAAAAATGAGTCTTGCATCAATGTGCATGATTGGAATATATTGTCAAAATCAAACCAAATATTGTCGTGGTAGATAATCACGACCGTGTACTAGAATTTCGACCAAAATGATTGGATGTAATCCATATCGATCAACATACCGATATGAGACCAGTCGGAGAAGATGGAGTAAATGTGTGAAACTTCCTTCGCCATGCACTCGATACCTGACTCATTAACTCAGTAAAACAAATAAACACAGAGTATAGTTTGACAACATTAACTTTATGAACTCTAAACTTTGAACTTTGAACTATTTTAGACGTAGACCTAGATTTTTGGCACCCAGACATGAGCATAGAAAAATACCAAAAAACAATAGATATCACAAGAGAACTAATGAAAAAGAGTAGAGTAGTGACAATTGCCACATCACCTTATTTTCTAGATCAAAAACTAGCTCTCAAAATTCTCAAAGATTTGTTGGAATAAAGAAAAAGATCGAGGATTACTCAATCTTTTCTAGCAATTTTCTTTTGAATATGATACACATTATTATGCCAGTTATTATTCCAACAGACATTGACAATGGGTAACACAAAGAAATTAAAAGTTCTCTATCAAATATGAGTACGTAAAAATACACATTGGAGAACAAAGTAAAAATAAACATTCCAAGGAAGATTAATCTTCTAATTTTGGTATAGTCTTTATTAGAGACTATCAACAAAGGATTAAACGTAAGCGCAAAACCGATTAAAAAAAAGATTATTATAACCATAGTATACATGTTCGGTATTACCCCGTCCCCAGCTTTAGTTAATTTTATTTATCAAAAAAACTATAAACATATTGTGATAAAAGTCAATAAAATAAAAGTCAATAAAAAATCCCGTAAACCAAATTAGTAGACGGGATTTTAATCAGTATGGAGATACATAATATATTTCTTGTATCAAAATATTATATATATCATCCAATAATTTTTTTGAGTTGGTTTTTATTGATCTAGGATCAATTTGAATTGCAGTTCCAAAACAATACATTTCTAGCTCTACAATTTCTTTTTTGAACCATTTTTTTCTGGAAAATACACCTTTAAATTTTTGAATCGGCATATCATACTTATGGACCATTTTAACCAATTTGGAGTTTTTATCCTTCTCCATTTGTGAAAGTAATCTTTCGTAAAGATACTTTCTAACAAACAAATAAGAAATCAAAACTACCAATATACCCAAAAAAACAAATATTCCACCAAATATAGACAGAACTGAGATAAAAATAGAAATTAATATCATCAATTTGTCTAATGATCGTAAGTAATGTTTTTCCAACAATTTATCTGCATCAGACAAATTAGTTAGATTACTTACTATGCAATGATTGTTGTAAAGTTTCTCACAGATATTGTCATAAAACTTTGATGTTAAAATAGATATAAATCTTTTTATACCAAGGTCCAACAACATCTTTTTTAGAATTGACTCGTCATCGTGAAATGATATAGTCAAAAACCTTTCATTTTTTTTATTTAGATAAACCTTTACAAAATCATCTTTTAAAATTTTATCAAACTTATCTTTAAACTCTGGAGGGGGCGGATATTTAGATTCCCCTGTATCAAAAGAGTCAGAGTGATAAAATTCCTGTACAGCCTTTAGTAATCTGAAAAACCGTACAGATTTAAAAATAGAGTTCATTTTTATTTTTTTTAATTATTTTTTGTTTTATTATTATAAATTTTTAAAAACATAAGTCAATAGAATATTTATTTTGATAATAAAAAAAAGAGAAGACCCAAATCTCCCCTTTTTCTGTTATTGAATAACTTTAAACTTGAAAACTTTATACTTTTAAACTATTTTAAATATCAATATCTCTAGCAGTTTTAGCATGAGTTAGTATAAAATGCTTTCTAGATTGAACGTCTTCTCCCATCAAAATTCTAAACAATCTATCTGCTTCTTCTGCATCTTCTACTGTAATTTGATTTAATGTCCTAGAGTTTGGATCCATTGTTGTATCCCAAAGCTGTTCAGCATTCATTTCTCATAGACCTTTATATCTTTGTACTTCAGTTTTTTCTGGATCAAAACCATGATCTTGTGGTTTTTCATCCTCTCTATAAATATATTTTTCTTCTTTTCCTTGTTTAAACTTGTAAATTGGAGGACAAGCAGCATACAAATGACCATTTTCTATCAAAGGTCTCATAAATCTAAAGAAAAACGTCAAAAGTAATGTCCTAATATGAGCACCATCCACATCAGCATCCGTCATGATTATGATTTTTTCATATCTTAAGTTTTCTTCATCAAAACTTTCCTTGATCCCAGCTCATATAGCAGTGATTAGATTTTTTACTTCATTGTTTGCCATAATTTTTTGTATAGCAGCTTGTTCAGTATTCAATATTTTACCTCTAAGTGGTAAGATAGCTTGGAACAAACTATCACGACCTTGTTTTGCACTTCCTCACGCAGAATCTCACTCCACTATGTACAATTCTGTTCATTCTTTTCATTTTTTACCACAGTCAGATAACTTTCCAGGTAAAACTCATCCTGCTAATATATTTTTTCTCAATACAGTCTCTTTTGCAAATTTTGCAGCCAATCTAGCTCTAGCAGCTAGATTTATTTTATCAAATATTCTATCAAATTCTTCTTCATTTGTTCTAAATACATTTATCAAATAATCATATATTATTTTTTCCATTTCTACTCTCACATACGCATTTCACAATCTTCATTTTGTTTGACCTTCAAATTGAGGTTCTGGTATTTTCACACTAACTATAGCATAAAGTCCATCAGTCACATCACTATATTGAAATTCTCATATTTTTTTGTCTATTTTATCTTTTTCTTTTCATATTTCATTTATAGCTTGCAAAAGAGCAGATCTAAATCACAAAACGTGACTTCCACCATCTTTTGTAGGTATATTATTTACAAATGATAGAGTATGATCATTTGATGTATTTACAAACTGAAAAGCCACTTCCGCCAAACAATTTTCTCACTCTTGATTTATATAATGAGGAGAAGATAATCTAGTCTGTTCTCAAACTAAATTATTCAACCAAGTTCTTATTCATCATTCATAATAAAATCTTTCTTTATCTCACTCTTTCTCATTTATTATAGTAAAAGTAACACCTGGAGTCAAATAAGCAGCCTGCTTCATCCTAGCTATTTCAGTACTTCCTATAAATTCTATTGTATCAAATATTTTTTTATCAGGAAAAAATTTAACAATTGTTCATGTTTTGTCTGTATCTCAAACTATTTCTAAATCTCAAGTAGGGACACCTCTTTCATATCTTTGTTTGTGGATTTTTCCATTTTTATGTACTTCTACTTCCAACCATTCAGACAATGCATTTACTACAGATGCACCAACTCAGTGCAATCATCCAGAAACTTTATACACAGATTTATCAAATTTTCAACCAGCATGAAGCACTGTAAATACAGTTTCTAGAGCTGATTTACCAGTTTTTGGATGTTTGTCTACAGGTATTCATCTTCCATTATCATAAACTGTCACAGAATTATCTTTGTGTAAAATAGTTGTTATATTTGTACAAAATCATGCTAATGCTTCATCTACAGCATTATCTACAATTTCTTGTATCATATGATGCAATCATCTTACATCTGTAGAACCAATATACATACCAGGTCTTTGCCTAACTGGCTCCAAACCTTCTAATACTTTAATATTGGAAGCGTCATAATTTCTAGAATCACTCATCAAAAAAACAATTAATAATTAAAAATATGTCTCACTTTATAACTTTCAACTTGATAACTTTATACTAATAAACATCATCATCTTCTTCCATTTCTGAAAGATATTTTTCATAAGAATAATCTATATCTTCATCATCATCTACAGATTCAGTTTTTTTTACTCTTTTTCCTTTTTTCCTCTTTCACATTTTTTCCAACTCTTCTATTTTAGCAATATCATCTTCAATTCCAAGTATTTTTTGCAATCATTCATGATCTTTAAGTTTTTGTATAACTTTTTGTTCAATTTGTCTTACCCTTTCTCTAGTCACATCAAACTCTTCTCATACTTGTTCCAAAGTATATTTTGGACCATCAATACCATATCTCATTTTGATGATTTTAGCCTCTCTATCATCCAACATTGAAAGTATTGTATCCAAATTGTTTCTCAAAGTATTTTTCTCTGCAAACTGATCAGGCCTTAAAGTATTAGAATCTTCCAGTAGATCAGCTAAAGTGTCTCTTCACTCATCTCATACCTCTCTGTCCAATGACACATTTCCAAAAATCACTTCCTCCAATTTTTTTATTTTTTTTATTGGAAAATTCAATTCTTTTCATATTTCTTTACTTGTTGGTTCTCTACCAAATTTTTGGAATAATAATTGATACGTTTTGTTATAACTATTGATTTCATCTATTAAGTGGACAGGTATTCTTACATTTTTTGTCATATCAGCAATAGCTTTTGTAATCGATTGTTTTATCCACCAGGTAGCATAGGTACTAAACTTAAATTCTTTGTCTGGATCAAATTTTTCTATAGCTTTTATTAGACCAATATTACCTTCTTGTATCAGGTCAGAAAAACTCAATCTACTACCAAAAAATCTTTTTGCTATACTGATAACCAATCTCAAATTTGATTCAATCAAAACTCTTTTTGCATCTTCATCTCATTTTTTGATTTTTCTAGCAATATCTCTTTCTTGTTCTCATGTCAAAAGTGGTATTTTTGATATATCGTTAAAATAAAGTTTTATAAAGTCTTTAAATTGTTTATCATTTGTTTTATATATTGTTTCATATAATTCTATTTTTCACAATTTACTTTCTTTTACAAGCGCTTGAGACTCTTTGTCTAATATCTCTTCAATAGTAATTATTTTTACACTTAATTTATCAGCTAAATCATAAAATTTTTCCAACAATTTAGCACTCATATCCATATCATCAATTTCAGAAATTATGTCCTCTTCATTTACAAATCAAGATTTGAATCATTTATTTAAAAGTAGTTGCAATGGTTTGGATAATTCTGTGATATCATCTTGAAATCTTTCTCGTAACTGTTGTTTAATTTTTGACATTAAGCTCTTTTAATAAATTAAATCAAATATTTGACATTTAATATTTTTTTTATATAATATATTTTGTGTGGTAGAGTATTAGTAATAAGATACTAAGTTAAAGAAAAGCTTTCTAATAAAAAACTATTAGAGAGCTTTTTATTTATTTACAAAACTATGTATTGTTTGAGTAGGATAAGCAATACTTATTCACTCTTTTTCAAATCATTTTAGTATATTTAATACTATTTTCTCTTTTACAACAAGAGAAGTTAAATAATCAGGTTGTAATATATCATAACTTATAAAAAAATCAATACTATATGCATTTAACTCATTTAAATAACATCGTTCATATTTTACATTTTCTACTTTATTTATAGCATCTTCTATAATTTTTGGTATTTTCTCCAGTTTTTTTATTGCTGTCTCATATGTTACTCAAATAGTAAATCTTTTTCTCCTATGTTTCATCTTTCCATAGTTAATCACTTCAGTATCCAGTATTTTACTATTTGGTATAACTATTTCATATCATCATGTATTCAATAAATACGTAGATTTCAAAGTAATATCTTTGACAGTTCACATCTTGTCTTTGCTTCATTCTCAAACAATAATAAAATCTCAAACATTAAAAGGTTTTGATATTATTATAGAAAAACTAGAAAAAAGATCTTTTAAAATATTTTGTAAAGCAAATGCTACTGCAACAGAAGCTACTCAGAGACTAGCAACCAATGGGGTTAAATTTACCCCAATATTTGTGATAAATATCAATATTCATATTATCCAAACAACAATATTTACTATCATTTCTATTGTTTTTTGAGCTGTTTTGTCTTTTTTATCTCATTGCTTTTTAAATAAATCCAACAGTGAATGTGTAATTATCTTAGAAAAAAGAATAATTAATTGCAACATTAACAAGAATCAAAATACAATATTTATGATAAGATTTGTTTGTAATGTTAAATTTAGTATTTTTAATGGTATATAAATTTCAAATGCCAACAAAAACCACCATTTTATTGTATTTAAAACCTTTCACAAAATTAAGTACAATCTAGTGTTGTTATTTTTTACCAAATTATCTAAAAATTTAAAAACAAATCTTATTCAAAAAAACAATACCAAAAAAGCTATTACAGCAATTGATACTCTATAAATTTCATTTCCAAAAAAAGTAATATTTAATATGTTGTTTATATTGATAAACAAATTTAACATAAAAAAAATATCTTATTTTTAATAAAAATAATCATAAAAATCTTATACAAATTTCAAATCACATATCAACCCAAAAGTACTTGAAAATTAAAGCAAATTAAATAAGACAATAGAACAATAAGACGAAACAACTTGATAACTTGAAAACTTTTTAACTCCCCAGCTACCATGCTTCACCTAATCAATTGAGAATTAAAAAAATATTGAAATCAAAATTTTATTCAAAACAACTTTATTTGAATACAAGTTTTGTATTTTGGAAAAAAAACAAATTGAGATTTTTTTCTTTATCCACACTTAGATGACAACAAAAAAACAATAACATATTTTGCTTTTGATACTGCAGACCAGAAATTTACTTTTGAAGAAGTTCTCAAAGTTAATTGAGTAGGCCCCAAAACAGCATTCCAGATAGTACAACTTCCAAAAGATAAACTAAACACAGCTATTCAAACCTTAGATGCAAAGTTTTTTCAATCAATACCAGGAATTTGACCAAAATCAGCCAAAAAAATATTGCTAGAACTAAAATGAAATTTTGAGCTAGAAGATGTACAAAAGATGGATATAGATCAAAAATTATACAAAAATATTATTAGCTCTCTCAAGTGATTTGGCTACGACACCAGTTCTATAAAATCCACACTCCAAAAGTATGATTGAAAAATTACAAAAGAAAACATGACAGAAGTCATCAAACGAGTAATATCAAATATATAAATTAGTTATTGGTGTAGTTGTATATTAGTTTATTTTTGATTAACATAAATGTCTGACAGTAAAATATATAATTTAGAAATATA